>JASHVU010000432.1 GCA_030044455.1 Acidobacteriaceae bacterium
CAGCACATGGTGGTGAAGGGCAGGAACCGCGACACGGCGTGGTTCAGCATGTTGGACGGCGAATGGCCGGAGCGGAAACGGGCGTTTGAGGCGTGGCTCGCGCCGGGGAATTTTGATGAGGCTGGGAGACAGAAGCAGAGCTTGGAGGAGTTTTCCCGGCGATGACGTTGCTAAGTCCCGACCTGCAGCCTGGAGCAGCCGACATTCAGTGAGTCTTGAAGTTCATGAATAGAAGACGAGGGCCTTCAATGCCAACACTCGACTCCGCATGGCGTCGTTGCGCAGGGAATCCAGCAGCGCCGGATCGATGGAACTGCGGGTCCGCTCGGCGTAGTCGGCCATCTCGAGGACCACGCCTGCGCCCTTGAAGACTGCCCAAAGTCCGCGCCGGGAAGTGATCAGCGAGCGAAAGTCTTCATCGGTTGCGCCGGCCCTCATCGCCTCCGGCGGACCGGCAACGAAGATGCGTGCAACCGTGCCGGTCGCAAGCCTTGCGGCGAGAGAATCCCACGACCGCGCGTTCCGGCGGTGTGTCAGGAAACCAGAACAGCCGAGATAAACGGTAACCATGACTACCACGGCCCACTGGAGATCGAAATGAAGGGACACACAACTCCTTAACCTTAAAATACTTAAGGGAGCTTATTTGTCATTTCCAGTTCGCTTAGGTGACCTTAAGGCAATCCTCAGGCACGGACAATGCCACTTCCGGGTGAAAAATGGAATGGGCCTCGCCAAATAACAACGGCTTCGCGTCAGTGTGAACGGCCTGCAAGTGTCGAGCAGTCACAAAAAGGCCCGCATTCCTGCGGGCCTTTTTGCAGACCGCTGATCACTGATCGCTGTCACTTCTCAATCCGCATGCCGTAGAACGATTTGTGCACGAAAAACACTGACACCAGGAAGAATGCGACGGCCAGCGCGCGTGCCAGCATCGGATTGCCCGCGCTCAGCGTGACAGCAAGCTCGACAGCCAGCAATCCGAACAAGGTGGTGAACTTGATGACCGGGTTCAACGCCACCGACGAAGTGTCTTTGAACGGATCGCCGACCGTGTCTCCGATTACGGTTGCGTCGTGCAAGGGTGTTCCCTTTTGTTTCAGGTCGACCTCCACGATCTTCTTCGCGTTGTCCCAGGCGCCGCCGGCATTGGCCATGAAGATGGCCTGGTACAAGCCGAAGGTCGCAATCGAGATTAGATAGCCGATAAAGAAGAACGGCTCAACAAACGCAAACGAGAGGGTGGCGAAGAAGACGGCGAGGAAGATGACGAACATTCCCTTCTGTGCGTACTTGGTGCAGATCTCCACCACTTTCTTGCTGTCGGTGACCGATGCTTTCTCCACACCTTCCAGATGAATGTTCGCCTTGATGAACTCGACCGCGCGGTAAGCGCCGGTGGTTACCGCCTGCGTTGAAGCGCCGGTGAACCAATAGATCATTGCGCCGCCGGTGATCAACCCAAGCAGGAATGGAGCGTGCAGCAGAGAGAGATTCTCCTTGCCATGGGTCAATCCGTCGGTGAGGGCCATGATGATGGAGAAGATCATGGTGGTCGCGCCCACAACGGCCGTGCCGATCAGCACCGGCTTGGCCGAAGCCTTGAATGTGTTGCCGGCTCCATCGTTGGCTTCAAGCAGGTGTTTGGCGCGCTCGAATTTCACATCGAAGTTGTAGTCCTTCTTTAACTCGGTTTCGATGCCGGGAACATTTTCGATTAGCGAGAGCTCATAAACAGATTGAGCGTTGTCGGTAACCGGACCGTACGAATCGACGGCAATCGTAACCGGACCCATTCCCAGGAAGCCGAAAGCGACCAGGCCAAACGCAAAGACGGCGGGAGCGAGCATCAGCGCATCCATCGACGGGCCGGTGCTGAAGAAATAGCCCAGGCTCATGAGCGCGACCATGCTGAGTCCCAGCCAGTAGGAAGAAAAATTGCCGGCCACAAATCCCGACAGGATGCCCAGCGAAGCTCCACCTTCCTGCGCCGATTTCACCACTTCTTTCACGTGGCCCGACTTGGTTGAAGTAAAGACCTTCACCAATTCGGGAATGATGGCGCCGGCGAGCGTTCCGCACGAGATGATGGATGACAGCTTCCACCAGAGCGTTCCGTCACCGAGATCGGGGATGATGTAGTACGAAACAATGTAGGTGAGGACGATGGAGATGATGGACGTGATCCAGACCAGCGAGGTCAGTGGCGTCTCAAAGTCCATTTCGTCCGCATTTCCGTATTTGGCGCGAGCGATTGCGCCATTGAGAAAGTACGCGCCCGAACTGGAGACCAGCATGGCCACGCGCATCACGAAGATCCACACCAGCAGTTGCACCTGCGTGGTGGGCTCCTTGACGGCCAGCAAAATGAAGGCGATCAGGGCCACGCCGGTGACGCCGTAAGTTTCAAATCCGTCGGCCGAGGGGCCAACCGAGTCGCCCGCATTGTCGCCGGTGCAGTCTGCGATGACGCCCGGGTTGCGCGCATCGTCTTCTTTAATCTTGAAGACGATCTTCATCAGGTCAGAGCCAATGTCGGCGATCTTGGTGAAGATGCCGCCGGCGATACGCAGGGCCGCCGCGCCCAGCGATTCGCCAATCGCGAAGCCAATGAAGCAGGGGCCCGCATAATCACCCGGAATAAACAAAAGAATGCATAGCATGATCAGCAGCTCAATCGAGATCAGCATCATGCCGATGCTCATGCCGGCGCGCAGCGGAATCGCAAAGCACGGATAGGGTTTGCCGCGCAGGCCTGCGAATGCTGTGCGAGAGTTCGCGAAGGTGTTGACGCGAATTCCGAACCACGCCACGCCATAGCTGCCCGCGATGCCAAGCAGGCTGAAGGCCAAAATGATAGGAAGCGTGACCGCGATCGATTTTCCCGGCACCGGAGCCAGAACGCCGAAATAGAGCACAATGATGACCGCGATGAAAGCCCAGAGCAGGAGAATGAACTTGCCCTGCGTCACCAGATAGGTCTTGCAGGTCTCATAGATAAGCTCGGAGATTTCGCGCATGGTGCGATGAACCGGCAGATTTTTCAACTGCATATAGATCGCCAGGCCGAACAGCAAGCCGCCGACGCAAAACAGCAATCCCCAGGTGAGAAGAGAATGACCGTTGACACCGAGAAAACTTACCGTCGACAGATCGGGCAGCATGAGATTGGCTTCTCCGCCACCCGCGTGTTCCTGCGCGCTGGCGAAGGTGGGAAGCAGCAGGCCCAGGACCGTCACCGTGACAGCCGCCGCGGACTTGAATTGCCGCATCAGAAGCGCCTTGACGCCATGCCTGATGGCGGAAGATATCTTCATGATGAGCGGCGCAACGACGCCGGAACCGATAAACTGCCGCGAGAAGAACACGGCCAAAATGAGCAAAAAAACGCTCATACCGAGAAAGAAGCACACGCTACCAACTGGAGTCACAACTCCTCCTGACTGAATGTTTGAAGCCGAATGGCCGACAATTGAGATGAACGGGACTTACGAACGAGATACGACTTTGCCACCGGGAAGGCTATCATCCGTACCTGCCACTGTCGAGTGATTGCTGTCACCAAAATTCGCGGGCTAATTCCCATGCGCGGAAGTGTTTCCCGCACTGGAACGATCGGCCGGATTCTCGACCGCTGAGGTTTGGGGGAAGCATACCGGGCTTGCAATTGAACAAGAAAATCTCCTAGGGCGCGTTGCCGGGGATTCGATGCCGGGCGCGGGCAGATCAATAACGTGTAAAGTACATTCCTGTAGGAGAAAGATGGCCATGCCTTCGTCGACACTGCTCACCCCTCGCCAAGCTGCGGAGAAGCTGGGAATGAGCTACCCCGCACTCAAACACTGGATTCTGGCTGGCCGAATTAAGACTGTCAAGACCCCCGGGGGGCACCACCGCATTCCGGTGGAGGCGCTGGAGGAGTTTTTGCCGGCGGCGCAGGCCCACCCCGGGCCGGGCCGGATCAGCGGGCGTAACCAGTTGAGAGGCACGTTGGCCGAGGTAACGATCGAGGGTATGCTGGCCAAGGTGGTTCTTTCGGTGGGGGGACAGAGGGTGACCGCGATCATTACCGCCGATGCGGCTCGGGAGCTGGCGCTCAAGCCGGGCGACGAGGCGGTTGCATTGATCAAGGCGACGGAAGTGATGATTGGGAGGCCGTGAAAAGCAGCGGCTAAGGGACTAAGGAACTGAGCGCTGTTACTGACTACTGGCGATTGGCTATTGGCCGCCGCGTCGAAATGCCTCATCCAGTTGAATCAAAAGACTCTTCGAA
>JASHVU010000039.1 GCA_030044455.1 Acidobacteriaceae bacterium
TGTAAAGATTTACTGCAGATTCGCCATCAAGCTGTCGAGAGCGGACTTGGGCGGGCGCGTCAGCGACTCGGGCAGCGTGGCCAGCGGCTCATCAACCAGGCTCAACAGGTCGGTGAACGTGGCTTTCTTGGTGTCGATGTAGAAAACACCGGTCAGGACCTCTTCCTTCTCGTGCGCTTCCATGAGCGTGCGTACCGCGTTGGCCTTGTCGGTGGGGTCGTAATCTTCGAGCAGCTTGCGCAGGCGCAGGCTTGAGCCGTCATGCATCTGCACGTCGAAGACCTGGCCGGAGTCGTAGTCGACCTCGATGTCGTCGAAGCTGGCCACGAAGCCGATTTCGTTGATGGGCTCGTCGTTCTCCTGCAGGAACTTGTAGCTCTTGGTTGAGCCCTCATGATCGTTGAACGTCACGCAGGGGCTGATGACGTCGAGCATCACAGTTCCCTTGTGGGCGATGGCAGCCTTCAGCATGGCCAGAAGCTGTTTTTTGTCGCCTGAGAACGAGCGCCCAACGAAGGTTGCGCCAAGCTGGATGGCGAGGGCGCAGGTGTCGATGGCAGGCAGGTCGTTGATGACGCCGGTCTTGAGCTTGGAGCCTATGTCGGCTGTGGCCGAGAACTGGCCCTTGGTGAGACCGTACACGCCGTTGTCTTCGATGATGTAGATCATGGGAAGATTGCGGCGCATGAGGTGCACAAACTGGCCCATGCCGATCGAAGCGGTGTCGCCATCGCCGGAGACGCCGAGGGCCAGCATGTTGTGGTTCGCCAGCATGGCGCCGGTGGTGACCGAGGGCATGCGGCCGTGCACGGAGTTGAACGAGTGCGCCCGGCTCATGAAGTAGGCCGGACTCTTTGAGGAGCAGCCGATGCCGCTCATCTTCAAGACGTGTTCGGGCTGAATGCCCATCTCAAACATGGCATCGATGATGCGCTCGGAGATGGCGTTGTGGCCGCAGCCGGCGCAGAGCGTCGACTTGCCGCCCCGGTAATCAACCACGGGAAGGCCGATGTGATTCACTTTGGGAGTTGGTGCGGTTGCCATAATTTCCTCAGGGGCTAAAGCCCCAGTTCTTTTTCGTGCTTGTTCGGCACGACTAAAGTCGTGCCTTTTCAAAACCTGCACCGCCCCTACGGGGCTGGTCGAATTATTTCTTTGCATACCCCACGCTGAAGCGTAGGGCTAACATCCGTTGCGCCTCCGGCGCGTTGATTTTATCGGCCCGGTTGAAGCCGTGCCCTTGCTTCAAAGCCACCCCAGCTGACTATTTCCGCAACCCGTAAAGTCGTGCCCTTTCAAAACGTTTGCAAGTGCAACAGGCCTACAGGCCCTCCTTGGTCGCGAATTCTTCAGTAATGGAGCGGGCGTCGATTGGCAACCCGTTATAGTGCAGAATGCTACGCAGCTTCACTACCTGGTCGCTGGGTAGATCGAGCTTGAGCAGGCTCAGGAGCTGAGCGTCGCGATTCTGCTCGACCACGTAAACGCGCTCGTGCGAGGCAACGAAGTCGTGAATCTCGTGAGCAAAAGGATAGGCACGGATGCGCATGTAGTCCACGTTCTTTTTGTACTCGTCCCTGATCTGGTCGAGGCTTTCGCGCAGCGCAAAATCGGTTGAGCCAAAGGCAAGGAAACCAATCTTCGAGGCTCCATCTTTCACAGCGGCCGGCGCGGGAACCAGCTTGCGGGCGCCTTCAAACTTGCGCGCAAGGCGCTCCATTACGGCCTGGTACTCGTCGGGCCGCTCAGTGTAGCCCGCGGCATCGTTGTGGCCAGAGCCTCTTGTGAAGTAAGCGGCCTTGGGATGATTGGTGCCGGGCAGCGTGCGCCAGCCGATGGCGTCGCCATCCACATCGCGATAGCGCGCGAAGCTGCCGAGGCGCTCGAGGTCTTCGGCGGTAAGCACTTTGCCGCGATCCTGGGGCTTGTCGGGATAAACAAACGGATCGGTCATCCAGTTGTTCATGCCGAGGTCGAGATCGCTCAAAACGAATACCGGGGTCTGCAGGCGTTCCGCGAGGTCGAAGGCCGCATACCCGAACTCGAAACACTCCTTCACAGAGCCAGGCAGCAGGACGATGTGCTTGGTGTCACCGTGGGAGAGGAATGCTGTGGAGAGGAGATCAGCCTGCTGGGTGCGGGTGGGCATACCGGTGGCAGGGCCGCTGCGCTGCACGTCGAAGATAACGCCGGGAATCTCGGCGTAATAGCCGAGACCGGCAAACTCAGACATGAGCGAGATGCCGGGGCCGGAGGTCGAAGTCATTGATCGTGCGCCAGCCCACCCTGCGCCGAGCACCATTCCGATGGCGGCCAGCTCGTCTTCAGCCTGGACAACAGCAAATGTGGCCTTTCCCTCGGGCGTGACGCGGAACTTCTTCAAAAGGTCGGTAGTGGCCTCAATCAGCGAGGTTGAAGGCGTGATGGGATACCACGCAACGACCGTGACACCGGCAAAGACCGCTCCCATGCCGCAGGCTGCATTGCCGTCGACGATGATCTTGCCGGCGGTTTGGTTCATCCGCTCAATGTGGAAGGGGGCCTGCTTGGTGAAGGTGGACTTGGCGTAATCGTAGCCGGCCTTCACGGCGCCAAAATTGAGGTCGAAGACCTTTTGCTTTTTGGCGAACTGCTTGTGGACGCTCTTCTCAATCTCGTTGAGGTCGATGTCGAGCAATTGCGACACGACGCCGACATATACCATGTTCTTGACCAGCTTGCGCAGTTTGGCCTCAAGACAGATGGCGGCGGTGAGCTTGTCGAACGGGACCGGGTAGCAGACAACATCGTCGCGGTACTGCTTGAGGTTCAGGTTCTCTTCGTAAATCGCCACGCCGCCTGGCGGCAGGGCCAGAACATCTTCGCGGGCAGTCTCGGGGTTGAGGGCGACCAGGACCTCGGAACTGCGTTTGCGGGCTACGTAGCCGTCTTTGCTGGCGCGAATGGTGTACCAGGTGGGCAGGCCGGCGATATTTGAGGGGAAGAGGTTCTTACCGCTGACGGGAACCCCCATGCCAAAAATGCTCTTCAGCAGAACGCTATTGGCGGATTGCGAGCCGGATCCGTTCACCGTAGCTACGTTGATGCTGAAGTTATTCACAACGCGCAGAATTGCGCTGATTTCGCCCTGTTCTTGACCCAAGGCGAGGTCTCCAGTCGCCATTTGGCGGGATTCCCTTCGAGTAGATTGTGGCGAGACGTTTGTGTTTGACCTTCTCTAAATGAGTCGGCGATATGTCGCGCTCTTATGTGATTATAGTCACCTTGCGAGTTTGCCGTACCGCATCCGCGAGACGGTGGT
>JASHVU010000433.1 GCA_030044455.1 Acidobacteriaceae bacterium
GCGGCCGGCCGATAGACGTCGACCGAGACCAGCATGGGCCGATGGCCGCCTCTCTTGAGCCATGCGGCCAACTTGCCGCTGGTCGTGGTTTTGCCCGAGCCCTGTAGGCCGGCCATGAGGATCACGGTTGGCGGCTGCGAAGCGAACTTGAAGCGTGCCGTGTCGCGGCCCAGGATCTCAACCAGTTCGTCGCGCACGATCTTGATGACCTGTTCTGAGGGCGAGAGCGCGGTGAGCACCTCGGAACCAATTGCCTTGGCTCGAATGTGCTCGATGAGGTCCTTGACCACGCCGAGGTTGACGTCGGCCTCAAGCAGCGCCACGCGAATCTCTGCGAGAGCCTCGCCGATGTTTTCCTCGGTGAGCGTTCCCTGGCCGCGCAGGTTCTTGAATACCCGCTGTAATTTGTCGGTTAAGTTATCGAACATAGGTCCAATTCAAGTGTATCGTGAGGCTTCACTGCACGTCTGCTTGCGGGCCTTACTGCTTTTGATTTGTCGCGCGCGCCAGTTGGACTGAAACAAGCCGCACTTCGCTGGTGAAGGGCGCCGGCAAGGAGCGGGAGTAACTCACATAGATGGTCTGGCCGCCCTTGGCGTCGTACTCAGAATGAGCGTGCGCATCGTAGACATTGCCCTGGGAGGGCTGCATCGCCGTAAAGGCCTTCACCGGCTGCGACCAGGGGCCTTCAGGGGCAGGCGCGGTGCGCAGCACAACGTCTTGCGAAAACGGCTCACTGTAGACGGCGAGATAAAGTTGCAAATAGTTGTTCCACGCAACGCTGAGGATGCTGCCTGCATTGAACGCAGAAATCGCATCGCTAATCTGCGAGGACCAGTTGCCGTTGCCGGCGTAGTAGCTCCAGGCGCTGCGATTCAGCACATTCTGCGGGGCAACCTTGCCCAGCCGGCATCCCTTGTCGAAGCCGTTCGTGGCGATACCGCAGCCGTAGACATAGAGCACTCCACCACTGATGAGCGACGCCGAGCCGAAGGCCGGCTCATTCTGATTGAACAGCAGGTCAGGATGGGCAGATACTACGGGCGGGCTGATGGTAGGCCGCTGCGGCTGAGTGGTAAGGCTTTGCCACGAGGCCACCGAATAGCCCGCGGCCTGAAAATTGAAGGCCCCCGGCTGGGCATAGACCAGCATGTAAAACACCAGCGCCTGATTGTTGGCGGGATTGACCACCACTGAAGCGGGCCAGAGAGCCCATCGCGCACCGCAGGGCTGCTGGCAGTTGCTGCCGTTGTGCGCTGCGTTGAAGGCTTCCTCGGCCTGCGTTTCCGGCAGCAGCATTTCAGGCGCGCCCGCCGAGTCAAACGGCTCTTTGAAACCTGTAATGCCGCCCTGCGCGATGAGGTCGCTGGTCGAGGACCACGAGTCGCTGATCAGCGTGAAGTTTTGCGCATTGGGCTTTGCGAGAAAGGTGTCCCCGTAGAGCCAAACCGACTGGCCCTGAAACAACGCGCTGTAGCCACCATCGCGTCCCAGAATGTCAGGATTGGTGGGAATCGCACCCAGGTCCTGCGCGCTCATCACGGTCACAGCGGGCGGAGAGCCAAGGAACGCGTCGCATCCTACAGTTGCAAAACTGGCCAGCAAAGCGGGCAGAATTTGGCATAGCCGCCCCAACCACTTGCCGAGGTGTAGTTGAGTGTGACGGAGGTTTCGGCGAAGACTGTGGAAGAAGAATGCCACTTTTCCTCTCCGGCCAGAAGGCCGCGCCCCGTGGCGCACTTATCTCATATATCGAATAGACGCGCCAGCGCAGGCAAGGGAAAGCCGCAGAATGAAGGTCGGGTAAAGTGATCGCGAGTCTGCGGCCAACATCCAGATTCTCCGATACTGTAGTATGTTTATTCTTCCACTATCCTGAAAAGTACTCGCCGCAAACGAATGGAAGCGCCTACCGAATCGCGCCGGCTTTATCAACTGGACTCTCTGCGCGGCATTGCCGCTCTGTGCGTCGTGTTTCACCATCTATTCTGGCTTTGGGAAGATGAGGCCATCAGCCGCACGTCTCCATCGTTGCGAGGTTTCGTCGAACTCCTGCTTCAGCCAATCTCCGCCGGCCACGAGGCCGTCATTCTCTTCTTCATTTTAAGCGGCCTTGTATTGTCAATTCCCGCGCAGCAAGGCAAGCCCCAAACCTACCCGGTCTTTCTTATAAGGCGCATATTCAGAATCTATTTCCCCTATATCGCCGCCATCGCCTTCGCGGTCCTGGGCAACTCTTTCTTCTACGGCGGCGTCACCACCAGCACCTGGTTTCACAAGTTCTGGCTGACACCTGTTGATCGATCCAGCGTCCTGCAGCACATTGCCTTCCTCGGTTCGTTCAGTGCAGACCGGTTCGATCCGCCCATCTGGTCCCTCGTTCATGAAATGCGGATTTCGCTGATTTTTCCCGCCCTTTGCTGGGTTGCATTAGCGATTAAACCTGCTCGACTGCTTCTGATTTCATTTATCGTTTCCATTGCATGCTTCTGCTACGGTCCGAGATTCCCGGAATACTACTCTTACCTGTCTTCGTTGCACTACACCGCGTTTTTTGTAGTTGGTATTTGCATCTTTCACGATACTCAGCGGATTCGTGAGCGCTTTGTCAAACTATCCCGCGATTCCAAATATGTGCTGATTTGCTTTGCTTTATTGATCTACGCTTATCCTGGAAAACTTTTCACCATCGACAAGACGCTGGCTCAACAAATCGATCTTCAAGCGGCGGTAGATTGGTTGACCGCGATTGGAGCCACTCTGTTCATCGTCTTTGCTCTGAACTCGGACAGAGTCAGCAAGCTCTTGCTGAGCAAGCCGGCGCGCTGGCTAGGCGAAATGTCGTATAGCCTCTATCTCATTCATTTCGTCGTATTGCTCACGCTGGTCTACGCCTTTTACGGCAAAGTCAATATTACGGTTCTCCTGGTCATTTGCCTGCTGTCGTCTCTTGCTGCTGCGCGAGTCTTTTTCATAGCCGTGGAGAGGCCGTCAATGAACCTGGGCCGCAAACTCAGCAAATTGATTTAGCAGAACCCCCGGCGAGTTCCCGCCTTGGGAGGCATGACTGGATGCACTCCGCGCCAGCTCTATTGTGTCGGCGCGATCAGGTACTGCTCGAGTTGTCCGTCTGGGTAGGTATACGTGGTCAGCCGCAGCCGCCGGTCGGGGTAGGTAATCGTGAACGAGTGAAAGGTCATCCCGCCGCGCAGATCCTCGCCGACCTGGCGCAGGCTCAGCGGCTCGCCCAGCGACGCAAGACTCGTCTGGTAATCCATGATCGCTTCGGGCGTAAAGTAGTCGCTCAGATTGGGCGCCAGCAGGCTGCGATTGATGGTGCCCTTTTGCAATCCGCGATAGATGTCGAGTGCCTGTTGCTCGGCGGGTTTTAGCGGCAGATCAGCTGCGAGCGGCAGAACCAGGCGCCCGATCATCGAAGCCGCACCAATCGCATCCTGGTTGGTCAGCACCGCGACCGCCGTGCCGTCATCCACCAGAACTTCGTTGTCTGAAACGAATCCCGAAACCTCGCCCGAGTGTTCAATGTCGCGATGCCCGTCGACATCGCGCACCCCAACGCCAAGGCCGTAGTCAGTACCCTTGCCGTCCTTCAGCTTCACTTCTGTAAACATTTTTTTATAGCTTTCGGGTGAAAGTATCGATCGGGCGATGAGAGACTCGTCCCACAGCGCCAGGTCGTGCGCGGTCATGGCCAGTTCGCCGGCCGCGTACATCCAGCCCAATCCCTCTTTGGGTGCTACGCGCAATGGGCCTAACGCATGGCGGTAGTACGGCGTCGCGTCCACGTCGGTCAGCTTACGCTCGTCAGAATTCCACACCGACTTCATCTCCAGCGGATGAAACACATGCTCGCCGAGGAACTGCCATAGCGATTCACCCGAAACCACCTCTACAATTCGTCCCGCGATCACAAAGTTGGTGTTGGAATACTGCCACTGCGTGCCCGGCTCAAAGTCCAGCGGCTTCTTGCCCCAGGTGTCGATGATCTGCTGCGCGGTTTCAGGTTTCAACATCGGGGTCATCACGTAGTCTTCGGGCCAGTAGTCCTGGTAGCCCGATGTGTGCGAAAGAATCTGACGAATCGTAACATCGCCGCCGCGCGTGAGGCCGGGAATGTACTTGCCCACTGGGTCGTCGATGGAGAGTTTTCCTTCTTGCTCGAGCAGCAAAAGGGCGGTCGCCGTGAATTGTTTTGAGATGGACCCGATGGAGTAGCGCATATCGGGCGTGGCCTTTTTAGGCGGCTGGAGACGGGCTAAGCCGTAAGCATGGGTGTAAACCAGCCTGCCGTGCTGCACCACCGCAACCGACGCCGAAGGTACGCCTGTCTGTTGCAAAACCTGGGCGGCGATGCGGTCGATCTTGGCGCGCAGATCGGGTGAGATGGTGTTGACTGATTGCGCTCTCGCGCTGCAAGCGACGAACATGCAACCAAACAGAACACTCAAAAACTCAACTGCCCTCGAGCGATTACGACGCTTGCCACCCATTGCCGCACCCCTCAGAAAAATCAAAATCAAGCCGCACATTGCAGCTTCGATCAACGTAACAGACCGGTGCCCCGTGCGATAGGCTGAGATTAAACAGGCTTCGAAGACGAATGGGCCGAAAGGATGAGATGGAAAGGCTGATCGAAGGACACAAGCGGTTCCTGGCAGAGGTATTTCCGGCACGGAAGAACCAATTCAAATTGCTGGCCGATTCACAGGCGCCGGAGTACCTGTTCATCACCTGTTCCGACTCACGCGTGGTGCCCGATTTGATTTGCGGAACCGGCCCGGGCGAGCTGTTTATTGCGCGAAGCATCGGCAATGTTGTGCCCGTAACCGCGCACGACGTGGACGGCTGCACGGCGACGATCGAGTGCGCAGTGGAGGTCCTCAAGGTTAAGCACGTGATCAACTGCGGCCACTCCGACTGCGGAGCCATGAAGGCCGCTCTCCACAAGAAGGGCCTGGAAAACCTGCCCAAGGCCAAGCGCTGGCTCGATCATGTTGAGGCGGCCTTCAGCTATCGCCAGCCGTTAAACCCGCTCGATGGAACCCATGTCGAACTGGCCTCGCTCATCCGCGGCAACGTGGTGGCGCAACTCAACAACCTGCGCGCACAGCCTTGCGTACAACGAGCCGAGGCCGAAGGCCGGCTCGCAGTTCACGGCTGGTACTACGACATCATGTCGGGCCGCATCGAGGAGTACAACGAAAAGCAGAAGCGATTTGTGCCCCTGGTGTGATGAGGAGATCAGCCTCTCAGTGTGCTCCCTCGGGCGCCTTCACGTGCGCGGGCGGTTTTTTGAACAGCCAGGTGCAGATTGCGCAGATTACCGCCAGCACCGCCGTCCAGCGAAAGATATCGATATAGGCGAGCTGCGATGCCTGCTGCTGCATCAGCCCGTAAATGAATCCGTAACTGCCGGGCACAGCGGCGCGAGGGCCGATGTGATGGCCCAGGTACATTGCAATTTCCCGCGAGTTCTGCTGCAACGCCATGGTCGAGGGCGTAAGCTGCCCACTCATGTAAGTCTGGTGCAGGTCTTCGCGGCGGACGAGCGCCGTAGTGGCCATGGCAATGCCGATCGATCCGCCGATATTGCGCAGCATGTTGAACAGGCCCGTGGCGTTGCCCATCTCGCGATTGGGGATGGTGAGCGTGGTCATGGTGGCGAGAGGCACAAAGACGAAACTCAGCGCGAACCCGGTGAGCAGAATGGGAATCAGTAACGTAAACGGACCAATATCGAGGTCGACCGAACCAAAAATGTAGGAGCAGACTGCAAAGCCGAGGAATCCCGCGCAGAGCAGTTTGCGGTTGTCGATTCGCGAACCGAGGAAGCCAATAACGGGCGAGCCCACAAACGAACCAATGCCGCGTGGACCCACAACCAGACCCGCGGCAAAGGCCGTGTAGCCCAGAATCGTCTGGTAGTAAAGCGGCAGGATGGCGATGGTGATGTAGATGCACATGCCCAGCATCGCGATCATGAAACAGCCGGTGCGAAAGTTGCGATCCTTGAGCACATGCAGATCCACCAGTCCC
>JASHVU010000434.1 GCA_030044455.1 Acidobacteriaceae bacterium
TGCGCGAGGTCGTTGCGCCAGTCGGGCATTGCTTCGTCGGGGCGTCCCGCGATGATCAGGCTGCGCAAATTCTGATCGCTGATGAGCGCGAGATATGCTGGATCGACGATGGAACCCAGCTTGCCCATAGTGGTGTTGGGATTTCCGTCAGCGGGACCCCCTTCCCCTTGAGCCCCATGGCAACGGGCGCAAAAAACGCCATAAGCTTGAAAGCCATGCTCCGCACTGGCCGGCAAAGTGGCGAGGTAAGGGGGGGGAACCTGAACTGCGAGAAGGCCCGGGTTCCCCCATTGCCTTACGATACCCTGCGCAAGCGCAGTTACCTGGGCGTCGGTCAACATGCCTCCGGCGCTCTTCGCGAATGCCGGCATCAGCTTGCCGGGAACACCATGGGCGATGATGTCTTGCATATGAGTCTCACCGGCGAATGCAACGTAGACCGGATTGGCAAGCGAGATGGCCGCGCCATTCTTGCCCTTTTCTCCATGACAAGCGGCGCAGTCATTTTTGTAGAGCGCAGGAAAACCCATGACCTGATCGGGGCGCGCTACCTCTGGCCCCGGCCCCGGCTTACCTGGAATGCGGCCACACCCGATGCCTGCCGCGCAGGCCGCAAGCAACAGCAGAGCGCAAGGAGCGGTCCGAATTTGAGTGGCGCAACTCATAGATCTTTGTCTTTCGGCTTCGAAGGATCAGAAGATTGATCGAAGTGCAAACCTGCGCGAACGGCAAACGGCAAGGCTTGAAATTGCGGCGTCTGCACCTTTACCTGCAAGTTGACGACAAACCCGCAAACCAGCCCGAAAGCAATCTGGGACAGAACAAACCAAAGCCAGTCGATGCGCTCATTCAGAATGGGACTGATGACGCCCAGTGCCGAGTAAAGGATGCTGGTCCAGAGAAATGGCGCGATGAAACCGCAGGTGAGAATGGGCTTGCGGGGAAACATAGGCAGTAGCGCGCCATAGAGTAGCCCCACCAGCACAGACGTAAGGGTGTGGATGCCGAAGGCGGCAAGCAGGCCGAGGAGATGAAACTGGGCCAGAAAGGCATCGCTTTGACCTGCCCAACTGATGAAGCCGCCCGCAGCCAGCAAATTTACGGCATACCACACGCTGTGGAAGCGGATAACCCCGAATAGGGCAGCGGGAACAATCATGGCGATCCCTCCCGCGATGCCACCCTTGATGCCGGCCGTTATGCTGAACGTTTCGATCGGCAATAGCTTGCGATGCTTTGGGTCGGGAGCCAATTTGGTGAAGGTTGTGCGCGGGCTGGAGATCGCCACATCTCCGTCGTGAACCGGAACCGCAGTGTGATGCTCGTGGGGCAGGACCTCAAAGAACCATCCGACAAAGGATCGCAATATCAGCACCAGTCCGAGCAGACTGATGACCCAGTGGGTGACCATCCCGGTGATTGCAAGCGTGACGCCAAGCGCCAGGACCATGGGCCAGGCGGTCGGCACCGGAAGCACCACTCCGTTCACAACGCCTTTGTGATGCCCATGCTCTGCAGCTTGGCTGGCGGGGTTCATTGAATCATCGTGCTGCATTCTGCTTCTCCCATTCGCAAACTATCTGCCCAGCACATAGACCACGGTAAACACTACGACCCATACCCCATCGACGAAGTGCCAGTAAAGCGACAGTACTTCGAGTTTTTCGGAGTGCTCCTCGGTTACCCGACCAAGGAAGGAGAACCCGAGAACGAGGGAAAGCATGATCAGACCCACCACGACGTGCGTGGCGTGCAAACCCACCAGCGAATAGTAGGTGGTTCCGAATAGATTGGTTTGAATGGTGAATCCCTTATCGTGGATGAGGTGATACCACTCGCGGGCTGTCGAGGCTAGAAAGATCGATCCCAGCAAAATGGTGCCCGCGAGCCAGGCCGTGGAGACGCTTCGATTGCCTGTGCGCAGCGCAGCCACCGCAAAGTGCACGGTAATGCTGCTTGACAGGAGACAGACGGTGCCGAAGATGGGCAACTCCAGCACCTGCGCCGGAGTGGGGCCGGTGAGGCTCTTGCCAATGTAAAAAATGTAGGCGACAACAAAGATGATAAAGATTGCGGACTCAGCCACAATCAGGCAGGCCATGCCGACCGTGCCGCGATAGGGCAGTGTCCAAGGTGTGTCGGCAGGGCCAATCGGCAGAGCGAGCGAAGCTGCGTTTGCGTCTCTCATCATTCGTAGTCCGAGTCCGGATCTTCAGGGTGTTTCAAGTCCCATAGCGGCCGGCGGCTGCTGACCGTCGGGAGAACGGCAAAGTTATAGTCGGGCGGTGGAGAAGTTGTAGACCATTCCAGAGTCCAGGCATCCCATGGATCGTGCCCGGCCGGCTTGCCCGTGTAATGCGATCGCACCAGGTTATACACAAAACACAAAAGCCCGGCAGCCTGGAAGATAGCGCCGATGCTGACGATCATGTTCCACACACCCCATCCGCGACTGGCCTCATAGGTATAAATGCGCCGCGGCATTCCTAGCAGGCCGGGAACGTGCATGAAGTCGAAAGTCAGATGAAAGCCGATGAGAAACAGCCAGAAATGCCATTTGCCAAGAGTCTCAGACATCATACGGCCGGTGATTTTCGGATACCAATAATAGAACGCCCCGAATAACGCGAATAGAATTGCTCCAACCAGAACATAGTGGAAGTGCGCCACCACAAAATATGAATTGCCAAGTTGCCAGTCGAATGGCGCGACTGCGAGCATAATCCCGGTCAGTCCCGCGACGAGGAACTGAAACAGGAAGCCCACACAAAACATCATTGGCGTAGCAAAAATCACCTTCCCGCCCCAGATGGTTGCCAACCAGTTAAAGATCTTGATTCCGGTCGGCACAGAAATCACCATAGTAGCGAATACGAAAAACGTATTGGCGGACGCGCCCAGGCCCACCGTGAACATGTGGTGCGCCCAAACGCTCAGACTGATAAATCCAATGGCGACCGATGCCGCCACCATCGCCGGATAACCGAAGATCGCCTTGCGCGAGAACACCGGCACAATCTCGTTGACAAACGCAAATGCCGGAAGTACCAGCACGTAGACCTCGGGGTGTCCGAAGATCCAGAAGAAGTGCATCCAAAGAATTGCCGATCCGCCGGCCTGGGTGTCGAAGAAGTGAGAGCCAAGATATCGGTCCAACGTGAGCATGATCTGTGCGGCGGTGAGTGGGCTGATGGTCACAAAGACCAGGCTAGACATGACCAGGTAGAGCCACACGAGCAGAGGCATGCGGGTCATCTTCATGCCCTTGCAGCGCATACTGACGATCGTGGTAACAATATTCAGTGCGGTGCCGATGGACCCGATGCCACTCAAGAAGATTGCAAGCGTCCAGTAGTCGGTGCTGTGACCGGGCGAAAATACCTTGGCGGTCAGCGGTGCGTAGGCAAACCAACCCACATCGGGCGCCGATCCAGCCGCGTACAGGCCGCTTCCGCCCACATAACTGAAGTAGAGCAGAAAGCCTGCGAACGCCGAAACCCAGAAGCTGAATGCATTGAGCCGCGGAAACGCCATATCGCGCGCGCCGATCATCAGCGGGACAAGGTAGTTGCCAAACCCGAACAGAATCGGCATGCCAACGAAAAACACCATTGTGGTGCCGTGCATGGTGAAGAGCTGATTGAAAATCTTTGGTGAGACGAAGTGATTATTGGGGACGGCCAGCTGGATGCGCATCAGCAGCGCTTCGACTCCTCCAACCACGAGAAATATGAGCGCGTAGGCAATGTACATTAGGCCGATCTTTTTGTGATCGACTGTGGTGATCCACTCGTACAAGACATTCCGTGGTGGGCTGCCG
>JASHVU010000435.1 GCA_030044455.1 Acidobacteriaceae bacterium
CGGAGGGTCGTCGTCTTGCCGGCGCCATCGGGGCCCACGAGGCCGAATATCTCACCGGCGCGAACATTGAAGCTGAGACCGTCGACGGCACATACTCCGGGGAAACTTTTCCTGAGTCCTTCGGCGGCAATTGCGAGCCCGCTTGCGAGTTGGAGCGGCTCGGTCATTGCTTCAAATACGATGCGGGTTGTGCCGGAGTGCTCTCAGATGCGAGTTCGATGCGCGCGTCGGCAGGCATGCCTGGCTTGAGCTCGTGATTGGGATTGTCGATGTCGATCTTAATGCGATAGACCAGCGTCACCCGCTCCTTGTAGGTCTGCACGCTCTTGGGTGTGAACTCGGCATCGGGTGAGATGAACGAGATGCGCCCGTGATACTGCTTGCCCGGATAGGTATCGGTGGTAATGATTGCATCCTGGCCCCAGTGAATGCGGCCAAGATCAGTCTCGGCGATGTAGGCACGCAGCCAAATGTGATCGAGATCGGCCAATGTGACTACCGGCGAGCCGGGCGAAACCACTTCGCCAAGTTCAGCCTGACGCACCGTGATGACACCGGCCGAAGGCGCACGGAGCGTGGTGTAACTCAAGTCGATGCGCGAGAGACCCAGATCGGCATCCGCCTGATCAAGGTTCGCGCGGGCGATCGCGATATCTTCTTTGCGGCTGCCCTCGACGGCCTCGTTGTAGCGCTGCTGAGCTGCCTTGAAGCTGGCTTGCGATCGTTTGAGCGCGGTTGCGGCGAGATCGCGATCCTGAGTAGAGATCTCATCTTTGGCATAGAGTGCCTGGGCGCGCTGGTTGTCGAGTTTTTTTTCGTCGAGATCAGCTTGCGCGTCCATGACGGATTGCTGAGAAGCGCGAATTTCCTGCTGGCGCGTACCGGCCAGAGTGAGAGCAAGATCGTCTTTGCGCACCGCGACCGCCGCTTCGTCGATGCGGACCTTCTGCTTGAGGTCGGCGCCTTCAAGCTGCGCCAGCAAAGCGCCCTGAGGCACCTGTTGCCCTTCTTCAACGAGCAGTTTCACAATGCGCCCCTGCACCTTGAACCCCACCAGGCTTTCGTGCGCCTCAATGTTGCCTGAGAGCGTGATTTCGTTCGATGGAGCAGGCTTTTTCACGTAGCGCGGATAGAAGTACACACCTGCGGCTCCAGCCGCGCAGAGCAGAATGAGAATCGGGATCAGTCTTTTCATGGCATCGAACCTCGTCTGAGAAATCAGGAGCGCGGCGGTAGAAACGCCGGCCTCATGGATTCCCCGCAAATTTCACAATGTTTTTCTCGGTGTCGCCGAGGGCACGTGCCAGTGCGTATTTGGCGTTCACATGGCTGGAGACGGCAAGAATGTAATTCTCCTCGGCGCGGGCCAGCTCATCCTGCGCGGTCACCACTTCAACGTTGTTGGCGGTTCCGGCCTGAAAGCGATCCTGCGCCTCCTGTAACTCGCGCTTCGCCAGCTCCTGCCCCTCGGCTGCAACCTGAACCTGTTGGGACGCAGAATCGAGATCGAGAAGCGCGGCGCGAACGTCCTCATCCACGCCTCGGCGCAGATCGGCAATCTGGTCGTCGATGCGATGAAGCCGAGCAGCAAGCTGTTGAGCTTCGCCCTCGCGGTCGCGATCGAAAATATCGAAGTCGACCTGGCCCTGAATCAGGCCGGTCGTAGCCACGCCGCCAATCGAACGGCCCAACTCGCCCAGGTTGCCGTTGATGCTGACTTTGGGATAAAAGCGCGCGCGATTGGCCCGCTGCTGTTCAAGAATGCTTTCACTCTGGTTCGCGAGAGACTGATAATCAGCTCGCGAAGCGAGCGCTGAAGTGACAAGGGCATCGGGAGCAGGCTGGTTTAGCGACTGGTAACGCAGCGGCTCGGCAAGCTCCAGGGGCGTGCCGGGGCTCATGCCCAAATTTCGCGCCAGTTCGAGCAACGACTGTTTGTATTGGTTGTCGTCCTCCAGCAGCGCCTGTTTGTCGTTGGCCAGTTGCACCTGGGCGCGAAGAACATCTACGCCAGTCGCCGTTCCGGCGTCGTGGCGATCTTGGGCCAGCTTCAACAGAGCTGACGAATCCGTCACTCGCGATTGAGCCGCCTGGGTTCGCGCTGCGGCCGACTGCGCATTCAGGTAGAGCGACGCAGCAAGGCGCACGATCAAGTCGCGCGTGTCCTGCTCGCTCAGCTTGTCGGCGCCAAGCGAGAGTTGGCTGGCCTTCCAAGTGCGGTAGCTACCGAGATCAAGAACATTCTGCTGCGCGTAGATTCTGAAGTCGTAATTCGAAAACGGCCCGACTACATTGGGCAGCGGCAACCCCGGAACCGAAATCCCAAAAGCGCGCAGATCGCGGTTCTGGTAGTTGGCGTAGGTTTGCGCATTTACGTGCGGCAAGAGCGCTGCCTGGCTGCGGGTCTCGGCCCCCTGGTCTTCGTCGCTGCGGGTACGCGCCTCAAGCACGCTCAGGTTCGCCTGGAGCGCGCGATGAATTGCATCCTCAAGCGTGAGCCTGACGGGCGCCTGCTGCGCCTGGGTCGGCGCGACCGCGATGGTGGCCCACGCGAGCCCTATTGACAAGAGAAAAACGGCGGTATGAATCCTGTGTTTCATACTCCTGCTACTTTCCTGGTGCGGTAATGGCTCTCCAGGCGTGGTCAAAACTGTTTTCTATCCATTGAGAAAGTGCTGGTTTCTCGTGCAGCGACCACAGCAACACGGTCCCCAACATCATTTGCAGCAACTGCATGGCGACGTTCTCTTTCTTGAGCTGCGGATTGATTTCACCGCGTTCCTGGCCGACGCGAACAACCTCTGCAATGGCTTTACGGCCCTCGACCATTTTGCGTTTCAGGATCTCGCGCACACTCTGGTTGCCGACAAACGAAGAGATGAGCGCGCGGGCAAGCCTGGGGCTGCGACCCGGCTCTTCGGAGAGCCGTCGCACCAGCCGGTGCAGCACGGTGTGAAGCGGCTCATTGCCTGCAGCCACGCGCGCCGCGGCTTCCCGGAGCTTGCCGAGCTGGATCTCGGCCATGACGCCGAGCACGTGTTCCTTGGTGGGGAAGTAGTTGAAAAAGGTTCCCTTGCCCACGTCGGCTGCCTCGGTAATGTCTTCGACAGTGACATTCGCGAGGCCGTGTTCGGCGATCAAGGCCAAGGCGCAACGGAATAGTTTGACGCGGGTCTCAGCGGCGCGTCGCTCGCGACGGCCGGCGCGAGGTGCGACGAAGGAAGCCCGCAACCGGGTTCCGAGGGTGCGTTCTTTGTGTCGACTACTGCCCATGTATGAGTTATACCCAATTATGACTAGCAGTCATATTCTTGACCAAAACAATTCCCAAGTCAAGAGCTCTTACGGTTTTCTATTGAAATGATGAAGCCGGAGCCGACGATGTTGTCTTGGTTGCAGCCCGGTCTGGAGGCTTCAATCCAGGGGATCGATTTTCAGGCTCGGGGCCGCGGTCATCTCGCTGCAAGCCTGGCCCATCCCCACGGGATTGGCCGTGCAGGT
>JASHVU010000436.1 GCA_030044455.1 Acidobacteriaceae bacterium
ATAGGCTGACGTTATGGTACGCTGGCACTGCGGAAGTCGCGGGGGAAGGACTGTGAGGTTTATCAACGGTATCGCGGCTGGGATGACGCTGGCGGTGGTTTGTTCGGTGTACCTCTCAAAGGCCGCATCGGGGCAGCTATCGAGTCAGCCTACGTCAACAATCGCGAAAGCCGGGCATCCCCCGGTCATGGTTGCTGCGCCCGAGCCTGATTATCCTGCTGCAGCCCGCAACAGATTTCTCGAAGGTCAATGCGTCATTTCGTTGCGGGTGGGGACGAACGGAGCTCCACAGGACGCCAAAGTCGTTCATTGCTCCGATGTCATTTTTGCTTCAAACAGCCTGATTGCAGTTGGGAAGTATGTGTTTCAGCCCGCGCGGGATAATACAGGGAATCCGGTAGTCGTTCCGATTTCAATCGAAATCGATTTTCATCTCGCCGATATCGCAACTGAGCCGATTGGCCGCCCAACGAGCGGAATGTTCCGATATGGGATTGTGCCGCTGGAGGCGCAAAACTCATCGGGGCCGCTTCCGAAAGGTGTCTATGCACTGACGACCGCAATGGAGTCCCCAAAACTGGCGCGACTGCCCGATGAATCTTTCGTAAATGAAGCCTTTCGATTTCGGCACGGCCTGCATTGCGAGGTAGCGCTCACGATCAATAAGAAGGGAATCGCATCTGATCCCGTGGGCGCGCATTGCAATGAGCAAGCAATGACAATTCCTGCAGTCACGTCCCTGCTCAGCTCAAAGTTCGACGCCGCACGCCTAAACGGAAAAGCAATCTCAGTCCGCGTGGTCGTCGGTCTCGCATATGTTGGGACCGCGGATCCGAAATAATTGGCATCACGAGACGACAGCCGTCATTCGCCGGTAAGTTCCGCCAGCGCACCCTCAAGACTCGCCGCGTCTTCCACGTTCAGCGATCGGAGCGCTGGATCAATCTGCCTGAGCAAGCCGCAGAGCACCTTGCCGGGGCCGGCTTCGATAAACAAATCTGCGGGTGCAACGTGGCCCTCTGCCTCCAGCGAATGGCCGGCGAGCGACTGCACGCATTCAACCCAGCGGACGGCGCCCGTCACCTGTCTCACCAATGCGTCGCGTGCGCCGACCGCCGTAGTCACCATGCCACCACTCACGTTGGCGGCTACGGGAATGCTCGGATTACGCATGGCGAGCCCGCTCAGCACCTGCGCCACTTCTTCCTGCGCCGGCTGCATGAGCGCGCAGTGGAAGGGCGCACTGACAGGAAGCATGACGGTGCGGCGCGCGCCACGTGACTTGCATAGCGCGGACGCTTTTTCGACGGCGGCAATCGCGCCGGAGATCACGGTTTGGTTGGGCGAGTTCAGGTTGGCGGCCTGCACCACCAGGCCAGTCTCCCGCGCGGCTTCAGCGCACGCTTCGGCCACTTGCGCGGCATCAAGTGCGAGTACTGCGGCCATGGCTCCCTCGCCCGCCGGAACAGCCTGCTGCATGGCATGACCGCGGGCCTTCACGGCGCGAAGAGCGTCGGCAAAGCTGAAGGTGCCCGCGACGACGTGAGCTGACCATTCACCGAGAGAGTGACCGGCGGCGAGGGAAGGTTCTATTCCCTTCTCTTTGAGCACCCGCGCCACAGCCACGCTCACCATCATGATGGCGGGCTGGGTGTTCTCGGTCAGGCGCAGTTCTTCTTCAGGGCCATCAAAGCAGAGCTTTGAGAGTGCGAATCCGAGAGCTCGGTCGGCCTCGGCGAAGGTCTGAGCGGCGATGGGAAACTTATCGGCGAGATCGCGGCCCATGCCCACAGCCTGCGATCCCTGGCCAGGAAAAAGAAAGGCGATCCGGTTTTGCATTGCGAGAATTATTTTATCGCGCGGGGCTCCAGCATCGACGGCCGGCTCCGGGCAATGGGGTCACAAAGTTCAAGGACCAGTTGCGTCCGATTTGCGCGCCTTGATATAGGCCCTGTGGCTCTGGTACTCCACGTCGGGCGCGTAAGGTCCGCGTTCCCGCACTTCGTCGATCGCGAATCCCGTTTCACGGAGCATTTGCTCAATTTTGAGAGCCGGATGATGAAAGAATTCCATCGAGATGGGCTGGCCCCACTCCTCTGCCGGGCGAAGAACTTCATCACCGGCGTGAAAGGCGATAAGAGCGAGACCCTGCGGCTGCAGGACTCGGTACATCTCCGCGAAGACGGCAGGAAGAGAATCCTGCGGAAAATTCACAATGGAATAGAACGCGACAACACCACACAAGCTGCAATTCGGAAGGTCCAAAACCAACATGTTCCCTTCGCCAAACTCAATGTCGGGGTTTAGCCGTCGGGCTTCTTCAACCATCCTGGGCGAAAGATCGAGCCCGAAAACATCGGTGCCAAGGTCACGCAAGAAGCGCGACACATGGCCAGGTCCACAACCCAATTCGCACACCCTGCCGCGGCCAGCCACGGCACGGGCAAAATGGTTCAGGATCTCACGATCAAAGGGTTTCGCTTCGAGCTCGTTGCCGATGTGGATGGCGTAGTCACGGGCGATGAGGTCGTAGTCGCCGCGAATTGTCTTCAACCGGTCGGATTCCATGGCGACCGACCTCAGTTCCACCGCTTCTTATCGTCGGGCTCGTCGTCAATTGGGCGGCCTTGGCCGTCCAGGCGCACGGTGCGGCCCTGCGACTTCATGTAGACCTCGAACTTGCGCGCGGCGCGATGGCGCTTCCAGCGGTAGTAGCGGTTGCGGAAACCATACCACTTTTCGCTGAGCGTGAACCCGAATCCCCGGCTGGGTGCGCGCTTCAGCCAGATCAACCCACTCAAGCCGCCGCCCAACTGCGCGAAGGCGTAGGCGCCTTCCGAAGAGAAGAGCAAGGCCACAGCAATCAGCGTATAGATGATGGCGAGGTATTTTGCCTTGATGCCGATGGGCAGCGGGAACAGCATGAACTGAGTTTCGCCATAGCGGACGCCGATTACGGCAAGCAAGGCGAAGATGGCGCCGAACGTGCCAGCGATGGGAGTGATGCGAAGGTAATAGTTGAAGGCTGCCGATATGCCATAGAGCGCCAGCGCAGAGACTGCCGTTGCCAGGATCGCAGTGACATAGAGACCCATGACCCACGTGGATCGATGGCCCATCATTTCAAGAAAGCCGGCCAGGAACCAAAGTGA
>JASHVU010000437.1 GCA_030044455.1 Acidobacteriaceae bacterium
CTGCGCAGCGCTGAGTGCTGTGCCATAGGTAATGGCGGCCGGAGTGGGCCAGGTAACGATCGGCGTGGCCTGCCCGACAACGAGAGTTGCCGTAGTCGATGCGGACGACGCGTAACCGTTGCTGCTTGTATACGCGGCAGAGATGCTATGCGAGCCGGCAGTGAGACCGTTGACGACGGTGGATGCAGTACCGCTTACGAGAGTGGCGCTGTAGGTGGAAGAGTCAACCGTGAACACGACCGAGCCGGTAGGCATGAGTGTGGCGCCAGCGACTGTGGCATTGAGCGTAACGGGCTGGCCGTAGATTGGGGATGCGGGATTGAATGCGCCAAGGGTTGTGGTGGAGGCCGGCGGCGTGGCGGGACCCGTGAGAGTGAGTTGAATCAAGGACGATGTCGAGAGCGCCGCATTCGACAGGTTGCCATTGAAGGTTACGGTGTCAGTCGTGGTGGAATAGGTCGTCGGTGTGTAAGTCGCGGTGAGCGTGCAGGCGCCGCCGACGGCGAGTGTTCCAGCGCCGTTGTTCGAGAGTGCGCAGTCAGTCGAGGCGGTAGGTGCGAGCGTGTAATCGGAGGTATCGGTCTCGGTAAATGAGCTGGCTGTGTAGGTCTGATTGCCCGATTCCAGGAGATTGACAGTTTGAGGCGCTGAGGATGCGGCGAACTGCACATAGCCCTGAGTGCGCGTGAGTTTCAGCACGCTACCGGCCGAGCCCGTGTAGAGGTTCCCTGCCGAATCAACGGCCAGAGCGGATGGCGTAAGACTGGAAACGGTAAATGGAGAGCTGTTGGTGCTTGCGGGAACAGCGAGAATTGACGCCGAATCGGCGATGAGCAAATTGCCGGCCGCATCAGTAAGGGCGGCCGAAGGGGCAACTGCGGGGCTCGAGACCGTGGTGCGCGTATCGGTCGCGAGGTTGAAGCGGTAAATGGCGGGCGCTCCGGGGTCGGCAACAAGCAGGTTGCCCGCCGGATCGATGGCCAGGCCGGCCGGAGAAACCAACGTCCCGAGCGCGAGCGTCTGTTCGGCCTCGGTGATGGGATCGATCTGATAGACAACTTGCGCCGCGGAATCGGAGACGTAGAGATTGTTCAGCGCATCGACTGCCAGGCCTGACGGTGAGCTGAACCTGAACGGCAAAGGCGTGGCTGTGCCTGTGGGCGTGATCTGCGTGACGGTTCCAGCTGAGGTGTCGGCCACATAGACGAAGCCGCGCGGATCGATGGCAATTGCGCCTGGAGCAGCGAATGTAGCAAGGGCCGTTCCCACCGCGCTCGCGCCTTGTGCCTGTGCGGCGGGTGTGAATCGGAATACCTGTTTCGAATTCGAGTCGGAGACATAGATGTTGCCCGCGTTGTCAGCGGCAAGCCCGGCGACGGCGAGACTCGAGCCAAAGCTGGATTGAGTTGCCGGGTCGAGGGTTGCACCTGCGCCAAGGCCTATACCGGTGAGCCCGAGTCCGGACGTATTGCCTTGCGCGCTCATAACGGCGAGTGGTGTGGAACGCGCGCCGGGCACGGCAGGCGTGAAGCTCGAGGTCAGCAGGCAGTCGGAGGTCGAGTCGGAGTTGGTAGCGCAAGTGGGCGCGGTGAGAGACCACTCGCTCGATGAGTAGGCAAGGCCGTTGGCGGAGGCGACGGTGTCACCGGGAATGAAGTGCAATTCGACCTGTTGACCGGCTGTGCTTGCAGTTGCAGTGGCGGGCGAGGCGAGGCCGGTAACGACCTTGCGAATGCGTGCGTTCAATGTGTCGGAGATGTAGAGGTTGCCAAGTGCGTCAGTACCGACGCCAATACCGTTGCCGCCATCGCCGATCACGGCCTGCGTGGCTGGGCAGCCATCGCCGAAGTTGTCGGTCGCAGTGGAGCAATTACTGCTGGTCTTGCCGGCAATGGGGCGAATGTTTGCGGTGTGCGCATCGAGGAACCAGGCGACGCCGTTACCGTCGGAGATATAGATATTGCCGCTCAGGTCGATGGCCAGCTTTTGCGGGCTCATGCTGACGTCGGTCGCGAGAGTGGGATACGGTCCTGACGAGTTACCGCCGCCGGCGATGGTATAGATGTATCCGTTCTGCGGCGAAGAGATGCCTAGCGTGGCCAGCAGAGAATCGAGCGGAGAGCCGGTGCCGCAGGTGACACAAACGACGCGAATCTTTCCGCCGCTGGAGTCGGCGATATAAACATTCAGGTTCGCGTCAGTCATCACGCCCTGGGGATTGTCGATCGTGGCAGCTGTTGCAAGCCCGCCATCACCCGAAGAAGACGCGGTTCCAGTGCCGGCGAAGGTATGGATGTTACCGGCAATGTCAACGACGCGAATCTTGTTATTCGAAGTGTCGGCGATGTAGACATTGCCGACTGTATCGGCCCAGACGCCGCGCGGCGCATTCACCTCGGCGGATGTGGCCGGGCCGCCGTCGCCCGAACTGCCGGCCGTTCCTGTACCGGCGACGAGATAGAGCAGGCCGGTGGAGGCGCTGACCTTAAAGACTTCGTGGCTATCGTATCCGGCAATGTAGATGTTGCCCTGCGCGTCAGACGCGATGCCGCGCGGCTTGTCGATAGTGACTGCGGTTGGGATGCAGCCGACCGTCGCACTGGGCGCGCAGGCTGAACCACTGACTTTGCCGGCGAAGTCGGTAATAACGCCATCGGGCGAGATGCGGCGCACCACGCTTGCCACCGCGTCGGTGAGATACACGTTGCCGAAGGGATCGGCAACGACGCTGCGCAGGTCGACGGATCCGCCAAAGAGGATGGAGCCGGCAGGGCAGCCGTCGCCAAAGCTGTCGGTTTCGCTGGAGCAGTTGGCCGTTGCGCCGCCGGCGATCGTGGTCATGGTGTAAGGCAGGGGAATGGGATTGCTGGGCAGCGGGAGGATGGTACCCACAGTGACGGTGAAGGCCATGGGCGCAGAAGCCGAGCCCGCAAAACTGCCGCTGGCGGCGTAGGTCGCCGTGACATTATCGGCGCCCACCGGCAGATCGATTCCGGCGGCGGCAACCGCAGCATTGGGCGTGGATGAAGCAACGAGTGTGGCCGTAGCGGCCTGCGGCGTGCCGTTGCCGGTTGTGGTGTAGGTAAAGGTGACAGTTCCCGTTGGCCCGCCGACTGAGGATGTGACAGTTGCGGTGACAACGATGGGATGGCCGAGCGTGGTCGTGGTTGTGTTCGCCGAAATTGCAGTGGTGGTGAGCGCAGGAGTGACCGTGACCGATTGTGCTGCGGAAGTGGAGCCGTCGTTGGCGGCATCGCCGCTGTAAACGGCGTAGATGCTGTAGGCACTGGTGCTGTAGGGAAGGTTGATGGTCGCCGAGGCTGATCCCGAACCGACCGCCGCACTCTCGTAGACCGTTCCGTTCACGATGAACTCGACGGTGCCTGTAGGATTGCTGCCATTTACGGTTGCCGTAGCCATGAACGAGCTGCCAAATGCGATTGACGTGGGTACGCCTGACAATACGGTGGTGGTGGCGCCGAGGCTGCCTGCGTTGACTGTGACGACGTAAGGTCCTGCGGTGGAGTAGGCGGTTTGGCCAGAGGTAAGCGTGTAGTTGGAATCACCAGAGTAGGTTGCAGTAAAGCTGTGTGTGCCGGAAGCAAGCCCGGTGAGCGGAATGAAAAACGTATCAGAGGTTCCCGGCAGCGTGATGGTCGTGGTATCGCCCGTGAGTGCGTCAGTCAGCGTAACGGTTCCGGTGGGATAAGCTGCTCCGCCCACAGCAGGCGTGAGAATCGCGACAGCCGTTGCGTTCTGGCCTTCGGTGATGGTTTGCGGCACGCCATTGGGGCCCGTCAATTCCGGCGCGATGTAAGTGAAGCTGCACAGCGGTGGATTGAGATTGGTTGCGGTGATGTTGTTCGTGACGGTATTGCCGTTGCCACTGGCAAAGGTTGCGAAATCGGAGACGAAATCACTCGAAACCTGGCCGGGTCCATAGCTCATGGCGGTTTCAGTGGGCGTGGGGCTGAACTCTGAAGTTGCAAACGCGCTCGGGAAGCTCACATTATCGAGCGTGAGCTGGAGCGGATATACTGTGGCGCCGTCGCTTGTGCCGGTAAACTGCGCCGTTCCCGCGGTAAGAAACGCAAGGTTCTGCATCAGGATGTTTTGGAGATTGGGCGCAAGGCTTCCCGTGGTGTCTTCGTAATTCGGACTGAAGACAATTTCGGCCTTGTGATCCTGGAAGCAGGAGTTCGAGTACTGGACATTGGTGACCAGGCCGCCGCGATCGAAGCCCGACTTGATGCGCAGGCCTGTGGAATTGCTGTCGGCGGTGTCGTTAACCGAACTGCCCGCACCCGCGATGCCGTTGCCGGAAAGCATGTTGCTATCGAACAGCACATTGCTCACGCCGGCCTGCGTGTAGCTGCCGATGGATTCGCCATGGCCGGCGAAGAAGCGATTGTTGGTGACCGAAATGTTTTGAGCGGGCGCAGAACCTGCCGCGCCGACGGCTACGTTGTCGTCCCCGTCAGAGATCCACGAGCGGGTGATAGTAAAGTTCTGCGCGTTGCCGGGGTCAATGCCGTCAGTGTTGCGAGAACTGGTGGGTGTGACGATTTTGATGTCCCAGGCGGTGAAGTTTGAAACCGCGCCCGTAGTAGAAACATGGAAGAGCGGCGAATTGCGCAGGGTGATCTTGTAGAGAGTAATGTTGCTCGAACCCGAATCCATCTGGATAAAGCGCGGGTTCTGCTGATTACCACCGTTGTTGGCGATGGAAGAGAGGCCCCACCAGCTTTGGCCTGCGAAGCTGGATGGGAAGGCGTTGAGCAGCGGATCTCCGCCGCGGCCATCAAGTTTGCCAAAGCCCATGATGCCCACGTTGGTGTCGCCGCTGGGAATATCGATGAGCGGCAGGCAGCTAGAGGTTGCGCTGTCGTTGTTGACGGTGCCGCAAGTGTGCGTACCGGGAGTGGTGTCGTAGTCCTGCACATTGCGCGAGAAAAACAGCACCACACCGGGGT
>JASHVU010000438.1 GCA_030044455.1 Acidobacteriaceae bacterium
CGCATCCAGGCGTTCGCGCAAAAGATCCACCTGTCGATTGCCGGTAACGATAAGCGGTTGAAGAATACCGAGCTCCTTTTGAGCCACACGGCCTTCCGCTTGAACGAGATGCTGCACTCGAGCAGCTACGACGACCGCCCGCTGGTTCAGCAGACGCTTACCCAGGTAAACCAAGCCCAGAACGAGGCCATGATGACGGTCTTCCAGAAGTAATCAAGGGGGCGGGTTCGGGGAGTCGACCGGCTCGGCGAGCTTTCAATAACGAGTAAAATGGGTGAGGATCGGCGCCAGCCGCGACCCACCATGCGAACACTCACCATATTTCTTCTCTGCGTCCTTCTCGCGGCGCCGATCTGTGCGCAAAAGAACAAGCGCGATCCGCTCACCCAAGCCCAGCAGGACCAGATCGCCGAGGCCGGCGTTGTGCCTGTCGAACGGCTGGATCTCTACGTCAAGTTTCTTAACGAGCACGCTGACACCATTCAGGGAGTCATCAAGCGAGCCCATTCGGCGGCGCGCGCCCATCGCATGGACGACGAATTGCAGGATTTTGCCGCGCTGATGGACGAGCTGAGTTCGAACCTGGATGTATACGCGGATCGCAAGGCCGATATCCGCAAGAGCATGAAGGGGATGAATGAGTCGGTCGCGCGCTGGCAGTCGATCCTGACTGGAATGGCAAAAGAACCGGGATTCGAAGTATCGCTGCAGGAGGCCATCGACAGCATTACCGATCTGGCAGCGCAGGCCAAACAGATCGCCGCCGACCAGGATGCGTACTTCAAGGCACACCCGGACCAGAAAAATCAGGACAGGTACGAGCCGAAGTGAGGAAGACAGCCAGCAGCCAACTCTACTGGCTGTTGGCTGCTGGCCTTCTTTTGCTATTCTGCCTTTGGTGACCCCCGACGCAGCAGCAGTATTTCAAGAGGAGTACCGGTCGCTCAGGCCGCGTGCGCCGATGCCGGTGATCCAAGTGAAGTTCCGGCGATTTACCTCGCTCAATACGCGCATCCGGCTGCGCGACGGACAGATTCTGGCCAGCCTCTCCGATCTGCTCGAGGGCGCGCCGGAATCAGTAATCCGCGCCATCGCCCACATCCTGCTGGCCAAGCTCTATAAAAAGCCCGTCGACGCAGCGCACAACCTGCGCTACAAGCGATTTTGCTCGAGCGCCGCCGTAACGCGGCAGGCTGAACTCATTCGCACCGCGCGCGGCAGCAAGCGCTTTTTTGGCCCGGAGGGCCGTTACTTCAACCTGGAAGAGGTCTTCGATTCGCTGAATACACGCTTCTTTTCGGGGCTGATGGGCCGGCCCGAGCTGACATGGAGCGAGCATCACGCCAAACGGTCGCTGGGTCACTACGACGCCGCGCACAACACGATCGTAGTGAGCCGCGTCTTCGACCGTCCTTCGAGCCCTCGCTATGCGCTTGAATACCTGCTGTACCACGAGATGCTGCACCTGAAGCACCCGGTAAAGATGCGCGGCCTGAGGCGATGCGTTCACTCCGCCGAGTTCAAGACAGAGGAGGCAAGATTCCCGCATCTCGCCGATGCACTCGCCTTTATTCGCAGGCTATAGAAGTCGGACAGCAAACCGGTATTGAAAATGCTTCCGAACCCGCCACTCTTCGTGAGAAACTTCTTGTCGAAGAATTACTGACATCGACACACCAGTTCTGGCGCGACCCAATTCCGCCGGCGCCGGGTACTTGATCTGATCCACCTTTCCTCGTTCTGCTTATGATTTCTTAGGCACCGGGACCTGTGCGCCACGCGATGTTGCAAGCGCACGGGAAGCTGAGTACTTGTAATTGAGGCCGTTTCAAAGAGTAGTGGCAACGAATTCACGAGAATGAGATTCAAGTTTTGCAAATTGGGCCTGGGCATCTTGCTCATCGGGTTTCTGCATTTCGCGGAGCACGTGACCGCGCAGGCACCTTCCTCATCGGCATCACTCCACGGAACTGTGCTCGACCCGAGCGGCGCAGCCATTGCCGACGCGGAGGTCACGCTCACGGGCGCGGGACATAACAGGCAAACCCGCTCCAACGCCGACGGCGAGTACGACTTTAGCAACCTGCGACCGGGGACTTACTCTGTTGGAGCCAAGGCGAAAGGTTTCGATGCGTTCAAACTCGACCGCATCGCGCTGTCGCAGGGTGAATCGAAGCAGGTAAATCTGAATCTTTCCATCGCCGTTGAAAAAGAAGAAGTGAAGGTCGCCGGAACCAACGAACAGGTAGGCCTGGGTGCTGACCAGAACGCAAGCGCCACGATCATTCGCGGCAGCGCGCTCGATGCGCTATCCGACGATCCAAATGAATTGCAAAGCGAGTTGCAGACGCTGGCTGGACCGGCGGCCGGACCCAACGGAGGCGAGATTTATATCGACGGATTCGCCGGCGGCAAGATTCCACCCAAGTCGTCGATTCTTGAGATTCGTGTGAACCAGGACCCGTTTTCTGCAGCATACGACCGCATCGGATACGGCCGCGTTGAGATCGTCACCAAGCCGGGCTCGCAGAAATTCAGCGGGTCCATTTCTGCGGGAGGAAATCCATCGGCTGTGAACACGGCCAACCCGCTGGTGAGCAACCAGCCCAGCTACTACCAGTACACGCTTGTGGGCGACGTGAGCGGACCCATCAGCAAGAACGCCGCCTACTACTTCAACGGCTTCCGAATAATCTTCGAGAACCAGAACATGGTGGATGCCTTGAACCCGGCCGACTTGTCATCGAGCATTCGCGAGGCTATTCCGGCGCCGGTCGACACTCTCTCAGTCAATCCGCGCATCGATGCTCAGCTAAGCACAAACAACACGTTTTCATTGCGCGACTCGTTTTACCGCACATCTCTCACCGGCCAGGATGTGGGCACGCTGAACCTTCCTTCTCAGGCCGCAAGCATTCTGAGCGAGGAGAACGCACTGCAGATGGGCGAGACGTATCTCGTAAATGCACATTTTGTGAATGAGACCCATTTCCAATGGAGTCACATCATCAACAATCAGGAGGCGGCGAGCACAACACCGGCGGTGACCGTGCAGGGCGCGTTTACCTCGGGTGGCAACAGCGGCAGCTCAGAGCGCGATACGCAGAACAATTTCGAGTTGCAGAACTACTCGACAGCGACCACGGGAAACCATACTCTGCGCTTCGGCACGCGGCTCCGGCTCTATGACGACACCAGCTTTTCAACCGCAGCGCAAAATGGTAAATACAACTTCGACACTGTCGCGGCCTACGAAGCAGGCCAGCCCTCGCAGTACGCGGCCAATGTGATCACCAATCCGCTGGCTTACGTAACGCTCTTCGATGGCGCGCTGCACTTTCAGGACGACTGGAAGGTTAAGCCGGGAATTGGCGTCGGCATGGGCCTGCGCATCGAAGGCCAGAATCGCATTCACGATCACGTCGACTGGGCGCCACGCGTGGCTGTTGCCTGGAGCCCGAGGCTGCACGGTGGCGGGAAGCCGAAGACCATCATCCGCGCGGGATACGGCTGGTTCTACAACCGCTTCACTGTGCCCAATTCGTTTGCCGGATCCTACTCGGGCACGCCATACATCATGCAGGCCATCCACGACAACGGCATCAACCAATTGGGATACTTCGTTCAAAATCCCACTTTTTACGATCCCAGCGAGCCTGTACCGGAATCGACTCTCGCCTCCACTCCGGGCGCCGCGCCATCCATCCAGACCATCGATCCTCATTTTCACGCCGCGCTCGACATGCAGACAGGTGTCGGCGTCGATCGGCAGATCGCCAAGGGCATCTCGGCGAACCTGACCTACCTTTTCACCCAGGGGGTTCATCTCTACCTGAGGAACTGCGTGAACGCGCCGGCATTTGACGTTGGCAGCTACACCATTACCGGCGCGCCGCCAGCCGAATTCAACTACCAATTCCAGTCGGGCGGTTTTTACCGGCAGAATCAGCTCATCTTTACGGCCAGCGTGCAACTCAAGCGCTTCATTTTTTCAGGGAACTACCTGATCAACGAAGCCAAAAGCGATACCGAGAGCGTGAACTATATCCCGTCGGTGGCCGCGAACCCGGGACTGGACTACGGACGCGCGACGTTTGGCTATCGGCAGCGGCTGAACTTTCTGAACAGCTACACGGGCCCGTGGGGCATTGTGTTTTCATCCTTTCTCATTGCCCGGTCGGGCACGCCTTACAACCTGACCACCGGAAACGACCTGACCGGCAACAACCAGTTCAACGCGCGGCCCACGTTTGGAACCTGTGGCGCGGCGGGAGTGGTTGAGACCGCGTACGGCTGCCTGGATGCGGACCCCACGGGCAAAAACGAGACAATGATACCCTACGATCTTGGCACCGGGCCCGCCAATTTTGTGTATCACGTGCGCTTGAGCAAAGTGATTGGCGTGGGGCCGAGGACGAAGACCGCGGGTGAAGGTCAGACCTACACGGCGAATGGAAACAGCGTGAGCGGCCGGGGCATCGGAAATGGAGGAGCAGCCGTCAAGCTGGACCAGGCAGCTCCACGGCGCTTTAATCTGACCTTTGTGGTTGGTACAAGCAACGTCTTCAACATCGTGAACCTGGGCACTCCTAATGGAGTGCTGCTTTCGCCGCTCTTCGGCAAGACGCAGGCGCTGGCAGGCGGACCGTTTGCGAATCCCACGCCGGGGAATCGGGCGATTAATTTTCAGACGACGTTTTCGTTTTGAAAGAGTTGCGCAGCATCGCGTTATGCCGGCTTGCCGGCGGGCACCGGCGCCGGCAACTCTGCCGGCCGGTTTGCCGCCCACCAGATGATGGCAAAGCCGGCCACGACCGCGCCCACGCTGGCAATCTGCGCATTCGAAAGTCCCCAAAGGACCTTGGGATTCCGGCGAATGAACTCCACCAGGAAACGGGCTACGCCGGTCAAGAGCAGGTATTGGCCGAGAATCGCTCCCGTGGCGTGGGACTTACCGCCGCGCCAGTAGAGGAAGTAACCAATCAAGATTCCGGCAGCCATCTCGTAAAGCGGGGTGGGATGAACCGGCACAAAGACCGGATCGATACCGTGGGGGAAGGCCATCCCCCAGGGAAGCCTGGTCGGGATGCCATAGCAGCCGTCGCCGGAGAGGAAACAGCCGATACGGCCAATGCCGTACCCGACGGCCGCGGCAGGGGCAGCCAGGTCGAGAATTCGCAGCCCGCCAATTTTTGCCCGCCAGCCTTGAAAAACGAGCGCCCCGATGCCGAAGACCAGGCCGCCGTACCAGGCAAAGCCTGCCGTATCGTAAAGAACCCGCCAGCCGTCAGCCTGGAACTCAGAAGGCGTATCGAGAATATGCCAGACCTTGGCGCCGATAATGCCCACCACAACGGCAATGGCCACCATGCCGATGGCGTCGGCATCGATGCGGGAGCGCTTGAAGTTGCGGTCGACCACCACCGCCGCGGTGACCGCGGCCAGCCACAGCATCAGCCCGAAAGTGGGGATGGTAAACAGGTGGGGGATGTGAATATACGGATACATCGCTCTCTTCTAAGTATAAACGTGAGCGGATGCAGGACTGGAAGCCGGGACTTTCCCGGCGAAAATTCACTATCTCCATTTATCCCGCTTTACCGGCCCGATTTACACAGAGGCAACTTCGAATATTTCAGGCGATACTGTGTGCATGGCGACCACGACTTTTAGGGGACTCGAAGTTCTTATCTCCCGCCAGCAGATTGCCGAGCGGGTGGCCGAAATGGGCGAACAGATCACTCGCGATCTGAAAGGCGAGAAGCTGGTGATGGTGGGCGTACTCAAGGGCGCGGCGTTCTTTCTTACCGACCTGTCGAGGGCCATCGACGCCGACGCAACCTTCGATTTCGTTGCGGTCAAAAGCTATCCCAAGGGCAGCCAGACATCCTCGGGTGCAGTGCAGGTCATCAAGGATCTCGATGAGCCGATCGAGGGCAAAAACGTGCTGATCGTGGAAGACATCCTCGACACCGGCCTCACGCTTGCGTATCTGCGCAAGATTTTTCTGCAGCAACATCCCAAGTCGCTGCGCATCGCCACACTGCTCGACAAACCCTCGCGCCGCATTGAGAAGATTGAGGCCGACTACGTAGGCTTTTCTGTCCCAAATCTTTTCGTGATCGGGTACGGGATGGATTTTGCCGAGCGCTATCGCAATTTGCCTGACATTTGCCTGATGCCGCCCGATCAACCATCCTGAATTAACCTTGCCGGACCAGTCTTCATAACGGTTCCAGGAGAATGCCGTGGACGAAATCGAGATGTTGAGAACCATGTACAGCGACTTTAACGCGCGGCGCATTGAGGCAGTGCTGGCGCGCATGAACCCCGAAGTGGTGTGGGCCAATGGCATGGAGGGCGGATACGTTCACGGCGTTGACGCGGTGCGCGAGTACTGGCAGCGGCAGTTTGCGATAATCGATCCAAATGTTGAACCTATGAGCATCGATCGGGATGCCGATGGCCGTTTTCGAGTGCGGGTTCACCAGACGGTCCGCGACCTCGAGGGGAAACTTGTGCTCGATACCGAAGTCCGGCACTTCTACACCATCAATACCAGTTTCATCGAGCGGATGGACATCAATTCCTAGCATGGCAACAATCTGCCACCTTCAAGGTTTCTAGCTCCTTTGTGTTAAGGCACTCCTGACGGGTTTTGCCGTATACTCTTTTCCCGGAGAGCAAGAGAAGAGCCGCCTATCAAGAGCAGCCTCCGCTATGCCAGGAGCCTGAAACAATGTCTGCAACTATCCCCACGTCTACTATTGAGCCTTCGGACCTCGAATTCGATCACGGAACATTCGATTCGGCGGCATTTGCCGCGCAAACCCTCGCGAACTGGCAGAGTGTGGCCGCGGTCATCGACCACACGCTGTTGAAACCCGAGGCCACCCGCACCGAGGTTGAGCAACTGTGCGAGGAAGCGGCCAGGTACAGGTTTGCCTGCGCGATGGTGAACCCGGTTTGGGTGGCGACGGCGGTAAAAGCGCTCGCCGGGACGGGAATTCCCGTGGGCGTGGTCATCGGATTTCCCTTTGGCGCGACGCTGGTTTCGACGCTCAGGCAGGAAGCTGCAGCGCTCGCTCGCCTGGGCGCGCGCGAACTGGAAATGGTGCTGCCCATCGGCGTGCTCAAAAGCGGTAACTATACGGGAGTGCATCACACGATTCACGCAGCGGCAACGGTTGCGCACTACAACGGCGCGCTGCTCAAGGTGATTCTTGAAACCGCGCTGCTGACGATGGAAGAAAAGCTGCGCGCGTCAGAGATTGCCATCCAGTCGGGCGCGGACTATATCAAGTCGTCGACGGGCTTCGCAACCTGCGGCGCAACGGCGGCCGATGTGGCGCTGATGCGCGGCGTGGCCGGCGCTCGCTGCGGCGTCAAAGCTTCAGGCGGCATTCGCACACTGGGCGACGTAAAGGCAATGCTTGAGGCAGGAGCAAACCGGATTGGCGCCTCGGCCAGCGTGGCGATTGTGAGGGAATGCGGCGCGGAGTGAAAACAGTGGTCAGTGGTCAGTGATCAGTTTTCGGGCCAAACTACGGTGTAGACAGCAACGATACGATAGGGACCCGGCTCGGAGTGGTTAAAACTGCCCGCATTCAGCTGTGACTCCGCAGTTTCAAATGATTCAAGAAGGCAATGCTGATTGGTTGGAATGGACTCCGCCAACCCGTTACAGGAAAGTGGCGAGCACTCGGACACATTTCCCGCATAGAAAGTAACTACATCGTATCCTTCGAGAGTCTTGCTCGGGGGTAGTTGAATGTTTGTCTCGATACCTGGCTCAGGTGCGAAAGGTCTCCATCTTGCCCCGTCGTACTCCAATTCATGTGCTTCGTAGTAGAAGAGCGAGGTGCCGGTCAGGTCGACCGCGGCTTCTTGGGCCAGATTGAGGATGATCGACGGCGAGTCGAACAGCCAGTATCCATTGTGCTTCCAGAAGTTGATGTAGTCAGCGAAATCGTCGTTCATACACGATGAGACAGAATAAATATCGACGACAGATGGCGCATCAAAAGCTTCGGGCTTCAGACAGACTCGCTTTGCCATATATCCGATAGGAATCATTGCCACAAGGTTAAACTAAGCACTGACCACTGATCACTGACCACTGCTTTATCGACGCATGACGAAAAAACCTCCAAGTCCGCGGCCTCAGGAGACCGAGCTCGAAGGCGACTACCGCCCGGCCGAGATCGCGCATCTTGACCCTGTGAACGCGCGCATCGAGCCGGTTGACGCGGAGTATCTGCTGAAGCTGACCGAGGCTCTGAACACCACGCTCGATTTACAGACGCTGCTGAATCGCACATCCGAACTGGTGCGCGCGGTCATCAACTACCGCATCTTTGCCATCTTCCTGCTCAACGATCGCACCAACGAACTGCGCATGAGGTTTCAGATCGGCCACACTCCGCAGGTGGAGCGCACACGTGTACCCCTGGGCAAAGGCGTGGTGGGCCAGGTGGCGCTGACGCGCCAACCTATGCTGTTGAACGATGCTTCAACCTCGGAACATTACATTGCCGCCAACCCCGACGTGCGGTCGGAGCTGGCGCTGCCGCTGATTGCCAAGAACCGGCTCATCGGCGTGATGGACATTGAGAGCGAGCAGGCCGGCTACTTCAAGCCAGA
>JASHVU010000439.1 GCA_030044455.1 Acidobacteriaceae bacterium
ACATCATTGCCACGCCAACCACCGACACTCAGCTCGTCGCCACCAATCTTTCGGGGCATCCGGCGCTGATTTTGCCCAACGGCCTGCGCGGCGACGACGCTCCCAAGCCGCCCGAAATCGACACTGGCGACGTGGACGACATCGGCGGGCCGGGCACGCCAGTTTCTTTCACCTTCCTGGCCGGCCATTATCAGGAAGAGAAGCTCGTCGCCTTTGCCGCCGCCTATCAAGAGGCCACGGGCTTCAACAAGCTACATCCCAAACTCGATTGAGATCGACCTGTTGCTTTCCTAAAGGAAGTAGGATATAGTCCTGTTGGAAACCAAAAGGGCGGTACCGTGAACCGGAAACCGGATGTTCAACAGGGCACGCTGGCGTTGATGGTCCTCAAGACTCTCGATGTCCTGGGGCCTCTGCACGGCTGGGGCATCGCGCGAAGGATTGAACAGATCAGCGGAGACCTATTGGCCGTAAACCAGGGGACGCTCTACCCCCTGTTGTTGAAGCTGGAGCATGAGGGCTCGATCGCGTCAGATTGGGGCGCTTCGCAAAATAACCGCAGGGCGCGCTTCTATCGGCTTACCCGTAACGGACGCAAACGGCTGCAGGATGAAACTCACGAGTGGAACCAGACGGCAGCCATCATCGAGCGCTTCTTCGAGATCAAGGCGGAGGATTTCGCATGAAGTTCCTGAGACGTTTGCTCCGGCGCATTTACAACTCGATGGACAGGCGCAGGCACGACGAGCGTCTTGAAGCAGAGATCGAGGAACATATCGCACTCGAGACCGAGCAGAATTTGCGCGCCGGCCTGTTGCCCGCGGAGGCGCGTCGCCGGGCCATGCTGAAATTTGGCCCGGCAGAAGCGATCAAGGAAAGCTATCATGCCGAGCGAAGAATGCTGTTCATTGAAACGTTACTGCAGGACCTGCGTTACGCATTCCGTATGTTGGCCAAGTCCCCTGGCTTCTCGATCGTTGCCGTGCTCACGCTGGCGTTAGGTATCGGCGCAAACGCCGCAATTTTCTCTGTTGTGAACGCGGTTCTGCTCGAGCCTTTGCCGTACTCAAACCCCGGCCGGCTTGTGAACCTTGCCGATGCCAGGCCTACAACGGCAATCACCGGCGCTGGAATTTCCTGGCCCGTCTTCATGGAATTGCGCGATCACAGCCGCGTATTCAGCACGATGGCCGGCCTTGCTGGCCACGCCCTCACCCTCACCGGCCAGGGAGAGCCGGCGGATGTGAGCACCATCGCCGTCACTCCTGATTTTTTCACGGTCTTCGGAAGACAGCCCTTGCTGGGCCGCGCGTTGCTGCCCGAGGATGGCGTGCGCGACGCGGCGCCAGTGGTGGTATTGAGCGAAAACCTGTGGCGCAGCCGGTTCGGAGCTAATCCGCAAATTGCAGGCAGCGCAATTACACTCGATCAGCGCGCCTACACCGTCATTGGAGTCATGCCGGCCGGTTTCCATACTCCTTTCTTTAACAAAACTGACCAGGTCTGGATTCCTCTTGTCCAAGACCCGCTCTTCGGTAAATGGCAAACGCGACCGCCCCAGGCGCACTGGATGCCTGTGATTGCCCGCCTCCAGCCCAGCGTTTCTCAGCAAGAAGCGCGATCAGAATTGCTCACCATCAGCGCCGCTCTGGCCCGCCGGTTTCCAGAGGAGAATGGATGGCTGCTGGGAATCGAACCCCTCAAGAATGTGCTGGTCGGCGACGTGAGATCGCCCCTGCTTCTGCTGCTTTGTGCGGTTGGACTCGTGCTCTTGATTGCATGCGCCAATATCGCCAACCTGCTGCTCGCACGCGCCACCACGCGTGCAAAGGAAATCGGAATCCGGATCGCCCTCGGTGCGAACAACCGCCGCATTGCCCGACAATTGCTGACCGAAGGCGCCATCCTTGGATTGTTAGGAGGCGCCGCGGGCATCGCTCTGGCCTGGTTCAGCGTTTCCATTCTGGCTCCATTCTTGCCTCCTGAGTTGCGGCAACTTCATCCCATCCGCGTCGACGGATTCGTGTTCTCATTCGCACTGGCATTATCGCTGGCTGCCGGCCTCGTGTCAGGGCTCGCGCCCGTGCTCTACGCGGCCCGCTCCAGTCCGCAGGCGAATCTCAGGGAAGGCCGCGGTGCGGGCGAAGCAAGAGGATCACAGCGCGCCCGCAACTCTTTGGCGGTAACTGAGGTCGCTCTGGCCGTGGTTCTGCTGGTTGGCGCCGGCCTCCTGATGCGCAGTTTCTCTCGGCTGCTCTCCGTTGACCCCGGATTCGAAACACAGAATATGGTGAAGGCTGATGTCTCGCTGCCGCGCTTTCAATACTCGACGCCTCAGCAATGGAGTGCCTTCGCAAACGAATTGATGACTCGACTGCAAGCCCGGCCTGGCCTTCAGGACTCTGCCATCGCCGCGCCGCTGCCCATTCTGGACACCGCCGTCGTCTTGCCCTTTGCGATTGCCGGCAATCCGCCGTTGCCGCAGGGAGCAAGCGACACCGCGGACTATGTGGCCGCCAGTCCGCAATATTTTCACGTGATGGGAATTTCTGTGATTCGCGGACGTCTGTTTAACCTGGATGATACCCTTGCGTCGCCACCCGTCGCCGTGATCAGCGAGACGCTGGCCCGGCGTTACTTTCCTCATCAGGATCCGCTGGGCAGGCAGCTCGTCTTCGGTTTTCCGCCTCAAAATAATATTTCGCGGCAAATCGTCGGCGTGGTTGCCGACATGCACGACGTTTCTCTTGCCGCCGACCCGGGCCCCATGATGTATGTGCCGTTTGCCCAGGCCCCCTTTTGGGGAGGAGAAGTTGTTGTAAAGAGCAGCCTCGGCGTTGCCGCGGTTGCCGACGCCATCCGCACTGAAACCCGGAGTATCGACAAAAATCTGCCCATCACTGAGATTGAGACACTCCCCGGCGCCTTGCACGAATCTGTCGCCGGCGCCAGGTTTCGCACTTTGCTTTTGGAAGTGTTCGGCGGCATCGCGTTATCGCTTGCCGCCATCGGCATCTACGGCGTCATCTCCTTTTCCGTCTCGCGCCGCTCTCGCGAAATCGGCGTTCGCATGGCGCTCGGAGCCACACACTCGAGCGTTCAGCGACTGGTAATTTGGGAATCAACAAAGCTATTATTTGTCGGTTTGGCCATCGGCATCCCCGCAGCCCTGGCGCTCATGCACTTTCTCTCCGCGCTTCTATTCGGAGTGGCGCCCACCGATCCTCTGACTTTCGCCGCCGTTGCCCTTCTTCTCACGTTCGTCACTCTGGCTGCGGCTTACCTTCCGGCGCGGCGCGCGATGCTGGTCGATCCCATCGTCGCGCTGCGATGTGAGTAATCTCGAATCGGCGGGGTCGCTTGCAAAGAGGACTCCTGCCAGAAATCCTTCCACGCGGTGGAAGGAGCAGAGGCCTTCAGGTCCCCAAACTTCAAGTCGAACACAAAAAATGGGTGCCCCACGTCCGGATTCTCGGACGTGAGTTCGCACGAACGATGCTTACTCCCCCAACTCCTGAATTCTTCGTTCCGGCTTCGGCGGAGCGGGGCTGAAACAGTTGAGGTGCATGTCGAGTTTTCGACCCTCCAACTGTAGCAACTCGTCTTCAACCACCTGCTGCACCTGGGCGGGATCGCCTTTTGCGCGTAGATTCACCATCAGCTCATGCCGGTTCACAGGCGACGCATCCAGATTCCCTTCGACCACTGGGTCTTCGCCGTTAGCGCATACGGCGACCTTCAGCCAGCCGGTGGGTGAGCGGTCAAAAAGCTTGAGATGCGCAATTGAAATTCCGGCCTCGTTCAGCGCGCCGTGCAGGCTGTCAAAAAACGGCCCGCTCGCCAGCGCCGGAGACATGGGCACGGCCGATTCCAGCGTGAAACTCAGATTGAGCCACGCCAGGGCCGCTTCAGCGCGGGCATACTCTGCGTAATCGATGTCAAGAGTTGTCTTGCCCGCATCGAGCGCGCCCGACAGAATCTCATCGAGCCACTCCAAGACGCCCTGCCCGGTCTTCGCGCTCACGTAACGCGCCTCAACGCCTGGTACGCTCGCTGCGTCCGGATAGAGATCGGCCTTAGTCATGCAGACCAGATCAGCCTCCTCAAGTTGCTTTTGAAAAAGAAAAGCGAGAGGTGAATCGGCATCTTCGCTGAGCAGCCTGCCGGCACGCGCTGGATCAACGAGCACGGTAAACGGAGCCACCCGGTAACGATCGAACTCCTCACGCAGCGGGCCGAATACCGTCGCCGCGACGTCGGTGCAGCTCCCTACCGGCTCGGCAAAAATCACATCGACTGCACGTGTGCGAAGTTCTTCGATTATTGATGTCAGGTCGGAAAACCGGCAACAAAAACATCCGCCGGTAACCTCGCGAGCGATCACGCCTTCGGTTTCGGCGCGGCGCGTATCCACCAATTCAGAGCCCTGGTCGTTGAGGATGACTGCGCAGCGCAGGCCGCGATTCTCGAGGATTCGCGCCGCTGACAGGATCAGGCTCGTCTTTCCCGACCCAAGAAAGCCGCCCACAATTACGATCCACGGTCTCTTCTGGTTTGTGGCTTCGCTCATGCGTGTACCGTGATCTTCAACTCGTCATTCGCGGCCATTTTTTGGGTTTCATCAAGCGTCAACACCACTCGTTGACCGCTTTTGCTGACGTGATTCGCCAAGGCTTTTCCGCCACTTTCGATTCGAGCAGTCGCGCCCGCCGCAGCAATCTCGCACGAACGGCAGGCAAGTGTTCCATTCAGCACTTTGATCGAGAACAGCGTGCTGTCGCTCTGTTTGCGCAGCGTAAACGTGCCCCACCCGGTTCCCGTCGCCCAGAAGCACTTGAAATTGTCGTGCGGCAGGCGCGGTACAGCCAGCACGGCGCCCGTGGTCCCGTCATAAACGAAGCCGCTGAGCGCAACCAGCGTGGACCACGACGACATGGC
>JASHVU010000440.1 GCA_030044455.1 Acidobacteriaceae bacterium
ATAAAGTACGCTCTATAGCTTCTTCTAAAGTGATATTCGGCCCGGTTCCTGCGGCACGCACACGAACCGGGCCGTTTTATGTTCTGAGCGTTCCATTTCATCACAATCCCAATATGAGAAACTGGAATAGTAGAAGCTCTCCGGGCCGTCCATTTGGAACGGCCCAAAACCCGCTTCAAACGCCCAAAACCGCTTCAACCTGAATTGACCAGGCGTGTGCGGCCACCGCCGCGCGGGCAGGAGTGCAAAACCCAGCTAGTTCTAAGCCCGCGATTTTGTTGCGCGCGCCCCACGCCGGACGCTCCAGCACACGGTGGCTAGAAGCTAGGAGCTAGAGGCTAGCAGCTAAACACATGATCAGCGTCAGCAGTGTAACCATGCGGTACGGCTCCAAGGTGCTGTTTGAAGACGTAACCACCAGCTTTACGCCGGGGCGCCGCTATGGACTCACCGGGCCAAACGGCTCCGGCAAGTCCACATTTATGAAAATTATGACCGGTGAGCTCGATCCTCAGAAAGGCACCGTCGTCCGCCCCAGGAAGCTTGGGGTTTTGAGTCAAGACCAGTTCGCCTTCGACGCTCGTCGCGTCATCGACACGGTCATCATGGGCAACAAGCCTTTGTGGGCGGCGCTAGAAGAACGCGATCGCATCTATGAGAAGACCGAGATGACCGACCAAGACGGCATGCGTCTCGGCGAGCTTGAAGGCGTAATCGGCGACGAGGATGGTTACACCGCCGAGGCCGACGCGGCCGTTCTGCTTGACGGGCTCGACATTCACGAAGAGCTGCACGAGCGCAAGATGGGAGAGTTGCAGGGCGGGCAAAAGGTGCGCGTGCTGCTGGCCCAGGCCCTGTTCGGCAAGCCCGAAGCGCTGCTGCTCGATGAGCCCACCAACTATCTCGATCTCGACTCCATCCACTGGCTTCAGGATTTCCTGACCAGCTACGATGGAACGCTGATTGCCATCTCGCACGACCGGCATTTTCTGAACAGCGTCACTACGCACACCGCCGATATTGATTACCAGACCATCATCACTTACACCGGCGGCTACGATGACATGGTGATGGCCAAGACCCAGATTCGCTCCACGCTCGAAGCCCAGAATGCGCAGCGCGAAAAGAAGATCGCCCAGCTCAACGAGTTCATTGCCCGCTTCGCTGCAGGCACGCGTTCCTCGCAAGTCACCAGCCGCCGCAAAGAAGTAGAGAGGTTGCAAACCAACGAACTGGCGCGCTCAAACATTCAACGCCCCTACATCCGTTTTGACCAGCTGCGGCCGAGCGGCAAACACGTTCTGGAGTTGAAGGGGCTCACCAAGTTCTACGGCGACCTGAAGGTGTTCGACGGCTTTACGGCCAACGCGCTGCGCGGCGAAAAGATCTGCCTCATCGGACGCAACGGCGCGGGCAAGACCACTCTGCTCAAGAGCCTGCTGGCCAACTATCCGGGCCTCGCCGAGTCTGGTTTCACGGTCGATGCAGGATCGGTCTTCTGGGGCCACGAGGCGCAGATCGGTTACTTCCCGCAGGATGTGGGCGCAACGATCGACACCGCCGGCGAACCCGACATCACCGTTGCCGAATGGCTGCATCGCTGGAATCCTGCCGCCCACGTCGAAGACATTCGCGGAATTCTCGGCCAGATGCTCTTCAGCGGCGAAGAGGGCGCCAAGCCCATCAAGGCCCTGAGCGGCGGCGAGCAGGCGCGCCTCGCCTTCTCGAAACTCATACTCACCAAACCCAACATCCTCATCTTCGACGAGCCCACCAATCACCTCGACCTTGAAGCCATCAACGCGCTTAACATCGCATTGCAGCGCTACGAGGGCACGGTGCTTTTGGTCACGCACGACCATGACCTGATCGATGAAGTGGCAACGCGCCTGTGGGTCTTCCACGATCACGACGGCGGCGTTGAAGACTTCCAGGGTCCCTACGAAGAATGGAAAGGCAAGCACAACTAAAGTCAGCCATAAGCTCTTAGCTCTTAGCTTTCAGCCTATTTGTGCTCGACGAGAAGAAGCGGCTTTAAGCGCATGCCTCACTTACAATGACCGCATGGGAAGGAGACCTATCAGCGAAGAAACGATCCTGACACTTCGCGCCCTAGGCGCAATGTTTGTTAGCCCCGCGTTTCAACGCGGGGAAATTGCCCCAAAAAATCGCCCAAGTCCCGCAGGGACGATGCTCGCATTCATCAACGATGCCCGACTCGATGTTTGACTCGCAGCCACCCCGTCCCGCCTGGTCGCGAAAGAAGCGCTGGCTGAGCAATGCCCTGATCTTCGGCCTGACCTTAGCTTCAACGGCCGTGATGATGCTCTGCCCCTGCGACACGGTTGGCATTCACGATTACAATGCAATTTTCCTGGTAGCCCTGGCCGCACTCTTCGCAATCGCAGCCGCATGTCTCCTGTATCGCCGTCTGACTCGCGATTCCGGAATCACCGCATTCCTGCGAGCCGTGATCGCCCTCGCCATTGTGGGAGTGAGCGTTCTTATCGAGCTCTTTATCGCCATGGAAGCTGTCGCGCGGATGGCGGACCCGCGATGAGTTCAGCGCCGTATATTCCACCGCCGGCCCAAACCTCCTTCGTACCAACCGATCCGCCCTTCGGCGGCATCTAAGCCGTCGAGGGGTGCCGTATCGTTGATGCGGTAGGATGCGCACCTCGGCGAACGCTGAGGAGGATTCGGTTGGCGCGGTCTCTATTCCATAAGACTCTCAACTCCTCTGAGCGCGCCCTCGATTCGCTTCGTTCCCGCTATGCAGGCGAAGAGAACAAAGTTTCGATTCCATCGCCATTCGCAGAGGTAGACGATGCGAGTCGCGCGCAGGCCGCAGTTCTTGAAGATGCAGAGCGCCTGCGCCTCGCAGAATCAGCCGGTCACATCGGGACGTGGGAATGGGATCCGGTCAGCCTGAAGCATACAATCTCTCCCGAGCTCGGCCGCATATTCGGCGTGGACATCGACAATCCCGACCGGGCGCGCATTTGGGCGGCGCATGTCTGGCCTGAGGATTGGCCTAAGGTCCAGCAGTTGATGCAGATGGGTGGCGCGACCGGAATCATGGAGTTCGAGTACCGATACCTGCACCCCGAAATGGGCTTGCGCTGGCTTTTCTGTAAGGGATGCAGATTTAACGGCGAACAGCGGCTCTTCGGGATCGTCCAGGATGTGACGACGCGCAAAGCTGCCGAGGAAGCATCGCAGCGGCTCGCGGCCATTGTCGAATCGTCTGACGATGCCATCATCAGCAAGGACCTGAACGGCATCATCACCAGCTGGAATCCGAGCGCCGAACGGATGTTTGGCTTTACGGCCCAAGAGATGATCGGCCGCCCCATCACCACCATCATTCCTCCCGAGCTGCGCGATGACGAGACCCTCATCCTGGAGGCCATCGCGCGCGGCCAGCGCATTCAGCACTTTGAGACCACTCGCGTCAAAAAGAATGGCGAGATGATCGAAGTCTCGATCACCGTCTCTCCCGTGAAGGACGAGGCGGGCAGAATTATTGGCGCGGCTAAGATCGCGCGCGACATCACGGAGCGGAGAAAAGCCGAGAAAGCAATGATGATGACCGAACGGCTAGCCGCCGTAGGCCGCCTTGCCGCCACGGTCGCTCATGAAATCAACAATCCGCTCGAAGCCGTCACAAATCTTGTCTACCTTGCCAAAATGGCGAGCCCCCCGGGCGAAGTTGCCAGTTTTCTAACTGCCGCCGAAGAACAGCTGGTTTTGGTTTCGCATCTCACAAAGCAAACTCTGGGCTTCTATCGCGAAACCGCCGGCACGCGGCCAGTCGAGCTGAATCAAATCATCAATTCTTTACTCACTATCTTCTCCCCCAGGGCTCAGAACAAGGGCATTGAACTCGAACAACAGATCAACTCCGATCTGGCTTTACACCCCGTTCCGGGCGAAATTCGCCAGGTTTTGGCCAACCTGGTGAGCAACAGCGTCGACGCTGTTTCCGGCCCCGGGCGGATTCGAATTCGCGTCTCCTCCTCCAGGTACTGGGGAGACGGCATGGAACCAGGCATCCGTATCACCGTGGCAGACACGGGCAAAGGCATTGCGCCAAGTGTGCGCACCAGGGTCTTCGAACCCTTCTTCACAACCAAGCGAGATGTTGGAACGGGTCTGGGCCTTTGGGTATGCAAAAGCATCGTCGACAAGAATCACGGAACCATCCAGATTCGCAGCTCCGTAATTCCTGACAAGTCGTGGACCGTCGTCTCAGTCTTCCTTCCACGGAATATGCCAAATGAGACTGCAGCCGGGGAGTCTGAGTTGGCCGTACAACTTCGCCGAAAAGCCTCGTGAGTGAAGCGCCTGACCGTCCGGAAGTCCCCCACGGGCTCTGCATTCGCAATTTGCGAAGCTTTCGGTTCTGTCAGAAGTTAAACCTTCCCGTTAGTTCCAGGCTCCGCGGTCCCGCGCCCTCAGCCGTCTGCAGGCCGGTAATCGATCCAAACCCGCCTGAGTCCACCTGCATGTTCGGCGGCTCGTAGTTGCGGTGGTTGAAAAGATTGGCGGCTTCAACACTGAAAACGAAACCCATCTGTTCGTGGATCAGAATGCTCTTGGTGAGCGATAGCGAGAAGTTGTCCGTGCCCGGACCCACCACTCCACCGACCGGCGCATTGCCGAAGCGGCCGATGCCGATCTGGTTCGCCGTACCGAACCCAACCGCCAGGTCCTGATAAGGAAACGCGTTGGGGTTGAGCCATTGC
>JASHVU010000441.1 GCA_030044455.1 Acidobacteriaceae bacterium
CGGCATCCGGGCCGCCTGCCGCCGGAGCTGCTCCACCAGCTTCCGCAGCCTCACCGGGAACACTTGCTCCTGCCGGGCAACCTGCCTCTGCCGCTGCAGGCCAGCCCGAACCATCGGATGAAGAGCCAGATACTGATCAAGCCAAAGCAGAGATCGCAGCCGCCAAGCCCGAGGAACGCCCTTCGGACCCCGACAGCGTGACCACTACCACCTCGCCCGCACACGCCACCATGGTGCTCAAGCAGGCGCTCGACGCTATTTTTGCCCCCGGCCTGGACGATCGTATGATGGCCGCCATGCCCGACTTTTGGAAGCTTTATTACAGGGCGGTCGCAGAAAAGACCGATTACCGGCCGTCAGATCCGAGCGTTTTGCGTCAGAACACGGTGGACAGGAAAGCACGCCTGCTGACCACTTTTGAACCGGACTCAAACCAGTATGCCCAGGACGACGGCGTGGCAGGCATGGCGTTGTATCACGCTGTAATCGCCCCCGACGGCAAGCCGGAAGAAATCGCGGTAGCACGTCCCATCGGATTCGGGCTCGATGAGAACGCAGTCAAGGCCATTCGAGCCGCCAGGTTTGAGCCGGCGGAGAAAGACGGCAAGCCTGTGCCAGTGCTGCTTGACCTGGTTGTGCAGTTTCGCATCTATTCCAAGCGCACGAATGTGACGGAGCCGTCAGAGGACGCATCCAGGCCGTCCGAGCCAGTGCTGCCCGGCCCCTACAGCGTGCAACATCCGTCTGCGCCCGAGCCCCAGGCTCAATAGCAGCGGGAGCCGCAGTGCTTCACGCCACCAAATCCGTCGGCTTCAGCCGTCGTTACTCCTCTTTCTGAATCAGCTCCACAAGCTTTGGTTTGTGCTTGGCCTCGCGCGGGGTGCGTGGCATCTTGTCGTCGATCACCCGTGCAGGTTTGGGCTGGCCAACGCGCTCGCGGGCGTTGGCCTTTACTGCCTTGGTGGCGGAGAACCTGGCTGGCTTGCGTTTCGTCACGGCAAGATTAAGTATGTTATAGATACCGCCGGAGCGGAAGCCGCGCCGGGTAGATTTTTACTGGAGCCGGGTTGATCACCTTGGGAGCGCGAGCGGTCGCATCGCAAGAGAGAAGCGGGTAGAGCGGGGGAGTGAGGGCCAAACACCATGGAAGAGCGAGAATTCTTCAACGAGACGACGGAACAGCGCACTCACACCCTTATCTGCCCCAAGTGCGGGCAACCCGGCGAGTACAAGGTTACATGGGTGGTGCGCCGCAAGCGGCAGCAACTGCCGCGCGGCGCCGATGAACGCGACCGCGCCCGCTTCGCCAAGGCCCAGTCCTACATGGTGCGGCGCGACGACAAGCTGAGCTGCGCCAATATCCGTTGCCGCAAACCTTTCGAGATTACCTCGCTGCAGTCGCTGGCGTTTTTGACGGAGTAGGGCGCCCAGGTCAGGAACCGCTGCTATGATGCCAGCGATGAAAACTCCGGCCTTTTTCACTTTCCAAACCCATTCCATCGTCGCATCGCTTTGCTTCGGCCTCGCCTGCTCTGGGGTTTCAGCGCAGGACATTCCCACCGTGCGCGTCGAGAATGGCGCCTCGCAGTTGCTCGTTCATGGCAAGCCGTTCCTGGCGCTGGCGGGAGAGCTTGGAAACTCCTCTTCGGGAACTGCCGCAGAGGCCGACACGATTCTGCCGCACCTCGAGAAGATGCACTTCAACACCGTCCTGATGCCGGTGGCGTGGGACGAGATCGAGCCCAGCGAAGGCCAATTTGATTTTTCCATCCCCGATCACTGGATCGACGTGGCCCGCAACGAGCAGATGCACCTGGTGTTTCTGTGGTTCGGGAGCTGGAAGAACGCGTTCAGCGAGTATGCGCCGGCGTGGGTGCTGGCGGACACCAGGCGCTTTCCGCGCGCGATTGGCGTGGATGGCCGGCCGCTCGAGATTCTTTCGACGCTCGGCGAGGAGACTGCGCGCGCCGACGCCAAAGCCTATGCCGCGCTGATGGCGCACCTGCGCCAGAAGGACGCGACCGACCAGACGGTGCTGTTTATCCAGGTTGAAAATGAGGTGGGCGTGCTGGGCGTGGGTGGGCGCGACCGTTCGTCAGAGGCCGACAGGTTATTCGGAGAGCAGGTTCCGGCGCAGTTGACAACGTATCTCTCGAGCCATCGCGAAACGCTCTCGCCGGAGCTGGCCGCGCATTTTCATCCCGGCGCCGGCACGTGGAGCGAGGTGTTCGGCGACGCTGCGGACGAGGTCTTCATGGCGTGGCACTACGGGCTGTTTGCGGAGCGGGTGGTGAAGGCCGGCAAAGCGGCTTATCCGCTGCCCATGTATATGAACGCGCAGCTTCCGGCGCCCTTTGAGACGGCGGGCGATTACCCCAGCGGCGGCCCGCATCCGCTCTACCAGGCCGCTTATCGCGCGGCAGCGCCCTCCATCGACTTTTATGCTCCCGACATTTACTGGCCCGACTTTGCCCATTGGGTGAATCTCTACAAGGCCGCGGGCAACCCGGTGTTTGTGCCTGAAGCGCGGCCCGATCCGGCTCCGTGGAACGCGCTTTATACGATTGGCGAGACGCGGGGATTCGGGTTCTCACCTTTTGGCGTCGACTCGCTCGAAGAAGGCTCAGGCCCGGGCCACGCAATCTCTGAAGCCTATGCGACCCTCGCTGAACTCAGTGACGAGATTCTCACGGCGCAGCCGGCCGGCAAGATCCGCGCGCTGGTGCTGGGCAGCACCGATCCCCGGCCTTCGCAGACGGTCGCGCTGGGCGGCTATCGCTTCAGGGCAATGCTGGCGCGTACCTGGCCCGCCCGCGAACTGGCCGCCACCAGCGGCGGAATGATCGTGATTCAATCTGCGCCCAATGAATTCCTGATTGCCGGCTCGGGTCTCTCCGTCGACTTTATTCGCGATCCCAACACCGATCGTCAGATCGCGGGCATCGCCCAAATCGAGCAGCTCAGCTACGACGGCGGCAAGTGGTCAACAGCGCGCGTGTTGAACGGCGACCAGAGCGACCAGGGACGCCGGCTGCTGATGGACGGCAAGGAGTTTCATGTGTATCGGGTGAAACTGTATGCGTATACGACAGCCAATGGCCAATAGTGAAAAGCCAATTGGGAAAGTGCTCGGGGGTTACTGGCCTGGGGGCCGTTGCCCATTGGCTTCTGGCTATAGCGCGCACTGCGCACGTTATGATTGAATCTAAATAGTGAGCGGCCGCGGCCCGACGGTCACGAGTTGCGCGGTAATTCCCCTATCAGGAGCACAACATGCCAAATACCTTGCTTCCCCCTGCAGAGCGCAACCTCACGCCGGACCAGGTTGAGGCACTCGACAAACGCCGCGATCTGGGCCATACCTTTCTGGTCATCGCCGGCCAGTTTGCCGTGATCGCCACCGTCCTGCTTTTGTGGGTCGGCCAGGACCTGACCTATTCGCCGGGCTGGCATCATCCCATGGCCTACTATTTCTTTCTGGCCATCTTGATGGTGGCCGTCTTCGGCGTCAGCGGCATGGTTTTGCGCAAGGGGACCCCGCGCATCGACTAGTGAGTGGTTCGTACCGCGGGTCTCCCGACCCGCGAGCGGTTTGACGCGCCGTAGCTCCTAAATTTTCTTCAACTCCACATAAATTTTATTGACTTAAATAAAATTTAAGCGTACCTTAGTTTTATGAAGGTACCGCTACCGCTCTGGCTCGAAGCACTCGACGAAGAAGACCTGCAGTTTCTGCGCCGTTTTGTGCTCAGTTCGGGATCGCTCAAGACGCTTTGCGAAGAGTATGAGGTGTCGTATCCCACTCTGCGCGCGCGGCTTGACCGGTTGATCGCCAAGGTGACGGCGGCCGAGGACCCGAGGGCCGCAGACGCATTTGAGCGCAGGCTGCGGGTGTTGGCGGCCGACGGAAAGATCTCCGCTGTGCTGGCGCGAGAGCTGCTCAAGGCCCATCGCGAAGCTGGGGAAGAAAGGTAAGGTGGCGCGATGATGCAGCCATGGTTCGATCAGAATCACTACGCGTGGATACCCGGAACGGTTTATGCAGTTGCAGCAGGACTGATGGGGGGCCTGGTTGGCTGGCTGGCGCCGCGGGGACGGGCACGGAACTTCGTGCTCCGAGCCTGGTTTGCGCTATGGTTGGCAGCCGTTGGCCTGCTGATTGCGGGGTTTGTCGCACTTGCCCAGGGCCAACCGTGGGGGATCTGGTACGGATTCCTGCTTCCCGGGGTCATTGGCACGCTTGTGGTGGGCATCAACTCGTATGTGGTGCGCAGGGCGTACCGATTCGTGGAAGAACGGAAGCTTGCGGCACGGGATCTGCTGTAGATCGCCGCATCTTCCGTTACCCCGAACGGCGACCGCGCAAGCTGCACTCGCACCCCAAAGGGTATAGCCTTAAAGCGTGGCTTCCCTGCCTGTCTCCATCCCGGCATCGGACTCTCCGGCCCCGGCCGCCGGGCGCGCTATGCGGCTTCGTGACGGCCACGGGCGGGTAATCCACGACTTGCGCGTCTCCATCACCGACCGATGCAACTACAAGTGCGTCTATTGCCGCACCGGTGAAGTGGGAGCGCAATATCCCGAGCTGGGCATCGACGAGTACCTGGGCCTAATCGGCCTGTTCGTCGATCTGGGCATCACAAAGGTGCGCCTGACGGGCGGCGAGCCATTGCTGCGCCGCGGGCTGCTCGATCTGATCCGCGAACTGTCTCGCCTGCGCACCATTGACGGCGAACGGCTCGACTTGGCTCTTACCACCAACGGTCATCTGCTCGAAGACCTGGCCCAGCGGCTCAAGGATGCGGGCCTGAATCGCATCACCGTGAGCATGGACGCAGTAGACGCGCAGGTCTTTGAACGCATTACTCGCGTTCCCGGGAGCTTTGAGAACGTCCTGCGCGGCATTCGTGCGGCGCGCGAGGCCGGCCTGAGCCCGCTTAAAGTTAACTGTGTGCTCATGCGCGGCTTTAACGACGACCAGGTGGAGGGTTTTGCCCGCTTTGCACGTGACGAGAACGTGGTGGTTCGCTTTATCGAATTCATGCCTCTCGAAGAGGGCCGCCTTTGGACGCCCGAAATTGTCGTCACCCTGCGCGAGATCGTGGAACGCATCGGCCGCGTGATGCCGCTCGTCGATCTCGACCCGCGCGAGGTGAGCGAAACCGCGCGCCGCTATACCTTTGCGGACGGGGTGGGCGAGATTGGCATTATCGCGCCAGTGAGCCAGCCTTTTTGCGGCGCATGCAGCCGGGTGCGGCTCACCTCCGATGGCAAGATCAGAACCTGCCTGTTTTCGCAGGTCGAGCACGACCTTTATGGCCGCTTCAGGGCCGGCGCCGGCCGCGACGAGCTTCGCGAATACATTCACAGGACGGTCCAGGGCAAGGAGGCGCGCCACCATATTGGTGAGCCGGAATTCCTGAAGCCATCGCGGTCGATGGTTCACATCGGCGGCTGACGGTTGGACAGAGTACGATGTGGGCGCCTCTGCTGAGCGGAGGTCGCGGAGTCGATCCAAATCGAACCCCAGCCCGCAGCGAAGATTGTGAAGCCATCGCGTTTGAATGGGACCAGCTTCCTGATTTCGTTGGGGTTCAGGGTGGTAAGGCAACGACCCAGATCCGCGTCGGCATCATCCTTTTATTACGCCACGGCGCCCGAGAGCGCTTGTGACAGAATGTTCGTGTAACACTTTTTCCCCGTAAGGCACCTATATGGCCAACGAGACGGAAGGACGCATCCCGCTCGACGATCTGCATGTCTTTCACCGGTTGGCGAGGTCGCTCACCTCGAGCCTCGACCTCGACACCATTCTGCGTACGATCCTCGAGTACATGGAGCGGACGATAGAAGCCGAGTTTTGGACGTTGCTCATGCTTGACGACTCGCGGCAGGAGCTGTACTACGCGCTGGCCTCAGGTGGTGAGCAGGCACGGCTGCGTGACCTTCGGGTAAAGAAGGGCGAAGGTGTAGCGGGCTGGGTGCTGGAGCACGGCGAAACGCTGATCGTGCCTGAAGCCGCAGGCGATCCCCGCGTGAATGAGCCCGGTACCGCAAGGCCGCGCAAGGTGCGCTCGCTCATTGCGCTGCCGCTGCGTGGACGTACCGGAACGCAAGGTGCGATTGAGATTTTTAACCCCCGCGCCGAGCAGATGACCGATTACACCATCGCATTTCTCCACATTCTGGCCGATCACGCGGCGATCGCAATCGAAAACGCCCGCGACGTGTCACGCATCCAGCAATTGACCATCACCGACGACACAACCGGCCTCTTCAACGTCCGCCATCTTTACAAGGTCCTCGAACGGGAGCTCGAGCATGCGACGCGGAAAAAGGCCCCGGTGAGCATTGCCTTCCTCGATCTCGACCGCTTCAAGCTGGTGAACGATGCCCACGGCCACCTGGTGGGGAGCGAGTTGCTGGCGCGCACCGGTCACAGGTTGCAGGAGCTGAGCCGGGAGAGGGACCTGTGTTTCCGCTATGGGGGCGACGAATTCGTGATTCTGATGCCGGGCACTGATGCAAATTCGGCCCTCGATCAGGCTTCAACCCTGCACCGCGAGCTGATGGCCACCTGTTTCGAGATGAAACGCGGGTTGAAGCTGAAGGTGAGCGCCAGCATCGGCCTGGCCACCGCTCCCGACGACGGCACCGCGCTGCACGCCGTGATCGGCGCTGCCGATGCGCGCATGTATGCCGTGAAGAGCAACGGCAGGGGCCAGGTGAAGGGCAGGTAGCCCGTGCCCTCTCCTTTCGCTAGCTTCATCGGCGAAATTGCGTGAGATCTCGACTCTCAACTTGGCGGGCGCCTCGTTCAAGGTTTGCTTGAGAGGGGAGGGATCTCAATCCGGCAAGAACATCTCTCTCGAAAAAATAGGACAATAGGTTCACCGCCATGTTACCCGCGACGCCACAATCCGAGGCCGCGCTCAAGATCATCCGCACGCTGCGCGCCGCGGGGCATCAGGCCTACCTCGCGGGGGGATGCGTCCGCGATCTGCTGCTTGGCCGCGCACCCGGCGACTACGACGTTGCCACCAGCGCCACGCCCGGTATTGTGCTCGATATGTTTCCCCGGGCTTTTGCGGTGGGCGCACACTTCGGCGTGGTGCTGGTGGCGCCAGAAGGGGACGATGCGAAGTTTGTCACTGAAGTTGCCACCTTTCGCTCCGACGGCGCTTACTCCGACGGCCGTCACCCCGATGCGGTGCACTACACCAGCAGCCCTGAAGAGGACGTAAAGCGCCGCGACTTTACCATCAACGGGCTGCTGCTCGATCCACTACGTGAGGCGGTGTCGAATGAAATTACCCTGCAGGGGTTAAAACCCAGCGTCTTGGATGCCATGTGCGGCACGGATGAATCCGTGCCCTTTCAAACCGGCGTCGTCGGAGGCCTGCTCGACTTTGTTGGCGGAGTTGACGATCTCGAGGCCGGCATCATTCGAGCCATTGGCCGCCCCGAGCAGCGTTTCGAAGAAGACCATCTGCGCATGCTGCGCGCAGTGCGATTCGCTGCGCGCTTCGACTTCGAGCTTGAGTCCGAAACGCTGCGCGCTATTCGCCCGCTCGCCAAGCGCATTCATGCCGTGAGCCGCGAACGCGTGCGCGACGAGCTGACCAAAATGCTGACCGAGGGCCGAGCACGCCGTGCCTTCGAATTGCTGGATGAAACAGGGCTTCTGAATGAAGTGCTGCCCGAGATCGCGCGCATGAAGGGCGTTGCCCAGCCGCCCCAGTACCATCCCGAGGGTGATGTTTGGACTCATATTCTCCTCGTTTTGGAACAGTTAGCTGCCGGTGTCAGCTGCACCCTGGCCTGGGGCGCGCTGCTGCACGACGTAGGCAAGCCACCCACGTTTCGCGTCGCACCCGACCGCATTCGCTTCGACGGACATGTTGAAGTCGGCGTCGCCATGGGTGCCGAGATTTGCCACCGCTTTCGCTTCTCGAACGACGAGACAGGGCAAATTCTCGCCCTAATTGAGAACCACATGCGCTTTGCCGACACCGAGCGCATGAAGACCTCGACGCTCAAGCGTTTTTTCCGTCTGGAAAACTTTGAAGAGCATCTGGCACTGCACCGCATGGACTCGATGGCCGCGAGCCGTAACCTGGACCACTACAACTTTACGCGCGAGCGATGGCTGGCAATGACTGAGGAGACGGTGAGGCCGAAGCCGCTCATTACGGGCCGTGAGCTGATCGCCGCCGGATATGTGCCGGGGGCAGGTTTTCGGGAGATGCTGCGCGCCGCCGAAGACGCACAGCTTGAGGGAGTGGTCGCGACGGCAGGAGAGGCACTCGAGCTGGTGAAGCAGAAGTTCGGCCCGCCGAAAGGGCCGCGAGTGGGAGACGGGATATAATCCGCGCAAAGAGAAAAATCAAGAAAACGATGCGCTTATCGAGGTTGGTAAGGACTGTCGCAGCGACTTTGGCGTTAGTTGCCCTGTGCAGCGATGCACCTGCGCAGAGCCCATGGCAGCAGCCCGCGTCCGATCTCGCCTCGCAAATTGCATCGATTCTCGGCCGCGGCACTGCACGCCTTATTATTCGCAATCTGTCTTCGTTGTCAGTCGACGAGATTCCCGCAATTCGCAAGCTGCTGGAGCAGGATCTGCGCGCTCTGGGCGTTGTCGCCAACAGCGCACCCAAAGACACGGTTGTCCGCGTCACGCTGAGCGAGACTGCCCACGGCTTCACCTGGGTCGCCGAAGTCATCCAGAGCGACGATACGCAGGTCGCAGTTGTTGACTTGCCGTCGAGCAAGAATTCGCAGACGCCCGCGCCAGTCCAGTTCATGTTGCGCCGCGAAGCGCTGATTACCACGAGGGAACCCGTGCTCGACGCGCTCGATCTGGAGGGCACGATGATTCTGCTCGCTCCGGCAGAAATCGATGTAGAAACGCACTCGCAGACAGGCTGGATCAAAGCGCAAACTACGCCCAATCCGGCCCGCCTGCAACTGGCGCGGGATCCGCGCGGAATGCTTCTGCCGCTTGTGCGAGGCCCGGGCTTCGATGCTTGGCTCGCGGGATTGCATTGCACCGGTTCACCGGCACAGGCTCCCGCAGCAGGATGGACCATTGAATGCCAAGCCAGCGACGATCCATGGCCGCTGACGTCCACTCCAGTCAATTCGGAGCCCGCGCCAGCCGGTCCCGTTCCAATCCCACCCCCGAGCCCGCCGCCAGCGCAAACTCCTCCGCCGTTGACCCAGATTCGCGTTTTCTACGATGCTGCCCGCAATTACTTCACCGGTGTCGTCTCGCCGAGCCTGGGTGTCGATCTTCCTCCGTTTTATTCGGCTGCGGTACTCGAGCGCTCGACCGGCGCTGCACTCGTCATCAACTCCATTGACGGCAAGGTTCTTCTGGCAGCAAACGGCAAGCTCATTCCTGTGAATGGCACAAGCGACTGGGGCAGCGACTTTGCGCTCATTTACTCCGGCTGCGGCGATGGCGAGCAGATCATCGTCTCCGGCGCGGGCAATTCCAGTCCGGGCAACTCTCCGGCCGACACTCTGCGCGCATTTCAAATCACGGGCTCCGACGCGACGGCTGCCAGCTCGCCCCTCGTTATTGACGGTACAGTGACGGCGCTTTGGACGGCTCCGGACTCGAAGAGTGTACTAGCCGTCATTCGCAACTCCCAAAACCAATACGAGGTGGACCGTGTTACGGCGCTCTGCGATTAGTTTTTTCCTTGTTTTGGTTGGGATTTGCGGTTGGGCAAGGACTCGCCCGCATTACGGCGGCACGCTGCGAGTTGAAGTTGACGGCGACGGAATCACGTCGCCCGATGCGACGTTGTTTCATCTTGTGCTTGACGGACTTACGCGGGACGGCATCAACGGACAGCTTGCACCCGCGCTCGCGACCGATTGGAAATCAACCGACGGCGACCGGCGCTGGGAGTTCACGCTGCGCGAGGGCGTGACTTTTCACAACGGATATCCGCTTACCGCCGACCGAGTCATCGCATCGCTCACTCAGGACTGTGGCGGCGCTTGTGAGTGGTCTTCGCTCAAAGCGCAGGGCTCGACCCTTATCTTTACTTCCGACGCGCCCATGCCGGAGTTGCCGTGGCTGCTTGTCGAAGACCGGTTCCTCGTCAGACTGATGGACACCGGCGAAGGCAAAGAGCCGCCCTGCTGCATTGGAACCGGGCCTTATCAACTCGCCGGCGAGCGCAGCGGCACTTTCACCCTCACCGCCAATGAAAACTACTGGGGAGGCCAGCCGTACATCGACAGGCTAGAACTTGTGACCAAGCGCTCTGTGCGCGACCAGTGGCTCGACCTGAGCGTGGGCCGCGCCGATGTCGTCGAAGTACCTCCAGAAGAGCTGCGCCTCGCACAGCAGCAGCGTATGACGGTGCTTTCGTCGCCGCCCGTCGATCTGCTCGCGCTTGAAATTTCAACAGACGGCGCTCTCGCCAACCAGCCACTGCGCGCTGCTATTTCTCTGGCCATCGACCGGGGAGCGCTGTTCAATGTCATTTTTCAAAAGCAGGGCGAAATCACTGCCAGCATCCTTCCGCAGGAAGTTTCGGGCTACGCATTCCTCTTCCCCGCCGAGCGCGATTTGGGAAAAGCGCAGCAGTTGCTCGGTGGTGTGAAACCGCCAAAACTGTCGCTCGGCTACGAAGGCGGCGGTTCCATGCAACTGGCCGCGCAACGTATCGCCCTCAACCTGCATGAGGCCGGCATCGATGTGCAGGTAACCAGCGCACTGCACGCTGATCTCCTTTTGCGTTCGATTCCGCTCGCCTCTGCCGATCCGGCTGCGGCGCTCGAGTCGGTTCTTGGCGCGGCGGGCGAGGCCACTCCGCTCGCGGCAACTTTGCCCACCGCGGTCTACCGTGCTGAGCATGACTTTCTCGATCGCAAAACGCTGGTGCCTCTGCTCGATCTTCCACGCGCCTACGCCGTCGGCGCCCGCGTTCGCGATCTTACACTGGGTAGCAACGGCACCCCCGACCTCGCTAATGCCTGGCTCGAGGTGACCCAGTGAGCCTTCGCCAGCGTCTTCTTTTATTGCTCTCACTTACCGTGGCCGCGGCGGTCGCGGCTGTTTCTTGGACCGTGCTTCTGAGAATCCGGCACGTCTTCGAGCAGCGCGACAAGGAGGAGACAGCGCTGTTCGTCAGTCAGTTCCAGCGCGAGTTCCAACACCGGTCCGCAGAGGTGGCGGCGGCTGTTGACCGCATCGCGGCGAGCGAGCGAGCGCGCACCCTTGCCTATCAACTCGACCAGACCAATGACGCCTCGCCCTTCCTCACTGATGCTGCGAGCATGGCGCAGGACGCGCAGCTCGATTTTCTTGAGATCGTTGGAACTGATGGAAAAATCGTCAGCTCGGCGCAGTGGCCGGCGCGCTTTGGCTATTCCGAACCGGCTGCATCTGAGAACGGGAATGAACCGCTTCTGAAGCGAGAAGAACTACCCGATGGCTCGGCCGCCCTCGGCGTCTTCGCAGTGCGCACCATTGATGGCGCGCAGCCGCCGGTGCGCCTGGTTGGCGGCGAGCGGCTCGATCAAAGCTTTCTGGCTGATCTGCCCGTAGCTCCCGGCATGACCATCGGACTCTATACGGATGCGGGCCAGTCTGCCGGCGGCGCAAATGCAGCAACAACGGGCACGCCGTCCGTAAACAGCACTGCTCCAAACTCAGCCCCACCATCCTTCGATCCCTCGCGTCTCGCCGGTGCAGCGGGACCGATCGCCGGCGCGGCTAACTTCCAGAGTCTCATTGATGCCGCGCGCAGCAGCGGCCAGCAGACCAGCGGCATTGTGAATCCCAACGGCGCCGTCGGGCCGCGCGAAGCGAGCCTCAGCGCCACAGCGATCCCGCTCAAGAATGAGGCCGGCGCAGTCATGGCAGTGCTGGTGGTCGCGCTCTCGCGCAGCGGCATGGTTCAAGCCCAACAGCACATTCGCGCCATCGCCTATGGCGTCGCGGGTGGCGGAATTCTGCTGGCCATCGTTTTCAGTTTGTGGATTGCCGCGCGCGTCTCGCGGCCGATTGAACAGCTTGCGCGCGCAGCCGGCGAAGTAGCTGCGGGTAACTGGGATGTGCATGTGCCCGAGCGCGGGCGCGACGAAGTGAGCGTATTGGCCCGAAGCTTCAACCACATGACCGGGCAGCTAAGCAGCCAACGCGAGAAGTTGATTCAGAGCGAGCGGGTGGCCGCGTGGCGCGAACTGGCGCGACGGCTTGCGCACGAGTTGAAGAATCCGCTCTTCCCACTGCAACTGACGGTTGAGAATCTTGCTCGAGCGCGCCAACTGCCCGAAGCCGAATTCGACGAGATCTTCAAAGAAAGCACCACGACGCTGAGCGCGGAGATTGCCAATCTCAAAGCGATCATCGGCCGGTTCAGCGACTTCAGCAAGATGCCCAAGCCTGAACTGGAGCGCATCGATGCGAAAGAAGTCATCGCACGCGTCGCCTCGCTCTACGCAACCGCCGCGGCCATCAAGGAGTCGAAGATCGACTTCGAAACCGACGTTGACCCAGCGCCCATGCCGCTCGATGCCGACCCGGAGCTGTTGCATCGCGCGCTCTCAAATCTCGTGCTCAACGCCATGGACGCGAT
>JASHVU010000442.1 GCA_030044455.1 Acidobacteriaceae bacterium
CAACGAATTGTGAAATAAAGGTCAGGATATCAGCAGTTGAAATAACAAGATAATAGTAGAATAGCATTATGGGTAGGACTCATCCGCGTACTCCAGAACCGCTGGAAAAACTCGAGCAACGCGAATTAACGATTCTGCAATTAATTCATTCTGGAGCAAATAACTCCAGGCTTGAGTTGGCAAAACTGGCCGATTTGAGCCCGTCCTCCATCACTGCCATCGTGCAGCGACTGATCAAGAAGGGTATCGTCGTCGAGTCTGAGCCGGCAGCCTCTCAGTTGGGCCGCAGGCCGATTCCACTGCAGGTTCGGAAAGACGCTGCCTATCTCCTCGGTGTCGATCTCGGTTCCTTCTTTCTCCGTATCGTCATCACCGACATTAATGGTGAAATTGTCTTCAGGTCACAAGCGCGAACCGACATGAAGGTTGGGCGGCAGCGCGTCTTAGAGAAGACGTTTCTCTCAATTCACCAGGCGATTCGAGAATCCAACATCCCGCAGAAGTTAATCAAGGGCATCGGCATTGGTCATTCCGGCGTGATTGATAGTGAAGCCGGTATCGTGCTGTCTTATCCCCGGCCAGGACAAATGGAAGAGTGGAGGAACGTTCCTCTACGAGAGATCTTCGAAAAAGAATTTAGTCTTCCTTGCCTCCTCGAAGACAGTGTTCGCACCTCGACAGTTGCGGAAAAATGTTTTGGCTCAGCGAAGGACCTCAGCGACTTTCTTTATATCGATGTGGGTATGGGCATCGGCGCGGGTATCTTCCTCGACGGCAAGATCTACCGCGGCGCCGGCGGGCGTGCCGGCGAGTTTGGGCACATTACTGTTAACGAAGACGGTCCATTGTGTTCGTGTGGAAACACCGGCTGTCTTGAGACTTTGGCTTCCAGTGCCGCAATTATCCAGGCTGTGCGGGCCGCCATCGAAAAAGGTATCGACTCAAAAATTCGCGGGCTTATAGAGGGCGATCTCGACAAAGTCAGTATCGAGCTGATCGCTCAAGCTGCCTCTGAAGATGACAGCCTTGCGTATAGGGTGCTGCAGCGAGCTGCTTCTTACATTGGCATCGGATTGGCGAACCTGGTCAATCTGCTCAACCCCAAGGTAGTCATCTTTGGCGGAGCGCTGTTTCGCGAGATTCCGCAATTAATTGCCGATCCTTTGCGAAGAATCATCAAACAAAGGTCGTTGGAAAAATCGGCGAATGAGGTGCAGCTTCTCGTTTCAACGCTGGGCGGCGAAGCCAGCGCACTTGGCGCGGCGCGAATGATTGCCGAGAGAATTATTCAAGATCTCTACTTGCATTGGACCTCGCAGAGCATTGACGCAACCTCGAATCCTGGATTGAAACCGACAAAGGGGCGCGCCACCGCGAGGGTGGTGGCAGAAGACAACGTGGCGGCGCTTTAACGAGCACGGTTTGTCGCAGCAAACCACGCTTGCCGGGCCTCGAACCACAGATCCGTTCCGATCGGAATCACAGCAAAGCGATCCGGATCCGCCAAGCGAACTCCGCCAGGAATCCTAGGGCGCCGGCGGCAGGTTCTTCCACTGCGAATTCGGTACGTCCTGAAGACGCCCAAGCATGCGGTAAATCTGTATCAGGGCGAAATCTTCCATTTCTTCTCCGGCGCCCACCTGGACCCAGGTCGTCGTGCTCGCCGCGCCGTAGCCGCCCTCGCTTGCGGCTTTGATGGTTGGAAAATATCCGTAGTACCCATTCGTATATCCAAGAAAGAAGCAATCGCGTACCGGGCACTTTGCGCGCAGGTCTGTTTGAAAATCGACGAATGGTTCGCCCGGCATGCCGACGATCGCAATATTGCGATTGATGAGTGCTGTCGTAACAGGCAAGTCCATGGTTTCTTTGATTGGCGACGCAAAAATATCGAATGCTTTGGGCCCAAGTTCGCGCAATGTTTCCTGCTTGAATTTCTCGGGGTCCCAGCGAAGCTTGATCGGGATCGAATCGACTCGAAAATCGATCTCTGGGTCCGGATCTGCCTTGGTCTCAATTTGTTGCGCTGTGTTGACCGCCGCCTTTCCCAGCGTCTCACCCGCCCAGTCTCTCCTGCCAATTACGTCGAGGTTTATGGGTGTCCCAGCATCGAAAACATTAATGTCGCCAGCGGCGCCCTGCACAAAGAAGGCCAGCGGCTTGCCGCCAAAGGCCTTCTCTATAACCTTGCACATCACCCCCGGAAAGTCCGCCGAAAAGCGGAGAGCATCGGAGCCGAAGGTTACCGGATGCATGGCGTAGTTCACCAGAATCGCCAGAGGCTCCCCGTCCATACGATCGATCCGCAGCACCGCAACCAGCGGATCCACTGGGTAGGTTGGGGCATGGGTGGTGTTCGACCAGAGCATCGAAATCGTTCCATCGGCATCAACATGCCTGCGGTTGTATCCGATATAGGCAGCGCCATATCCGACTCCCAAGCGAACCGGAACTGTATGCTCAGCGGCGTCGTGAATCGCGCCTTCGATCCGGTTCAGGTCTTCGCTTTCCCATGTTGGCGGCCCGTTGGGATATTCGTCCAAAATGACTGGACCAGTATGGCAATGCGTGGCCTGGACAATCAGATCGTCGATGCCACTGTCCTGTTTAGCGGCTTTGCGTAGAGACTCGAGCGATCCCGGGCCGAAGGTGCGACCAAGATCGAGATCGATATAGGCCAAACGGCTTGTTCCTGTTTCGAGCACCAGAACGCGAGCGTATAGCGGATCCAGAACGCCCTGCGCTCCATCGAGACGATCGAAATAACCCCACATTCGCGTACCGGCCGGAGGGGTGATATCCACTTTCCCGACGCCTGCCTTCATCTCAGACGCATAGCTGGTGCAACTAAAAGCCAAGGCCAGGGCAAGCAAGAGGGCGGCAGCGATGTTTTCAATCGATCGACAATGTCTGGACACGGAAACGGGGCCCTTTCTTCTGATTCTGAAATAACTTTGTCTATTATCTCTCAATTGCGGCGACTCGTCTGAATTATTTGAATCAATATGCCGCTTGCAACCTACAATGGTCTTGAATTAGAAGTTGACCAGCGATCAATTCCAAATGGTGACTGCTCGCGGCTTTCGAAGGCTTGAGCTCCAGAACTGGTGTTCCCGGGCCGGATGCTTCAACAATGGGAGGCACGTTTTGCAATTCAATCGGCGAACGATTTTGAAGGGTCTGGCTGCAGGAGTGATCTCGGCAGGAGCGAAATTTGAGGGGCTGCCGGCTCCGTCAACGGAGCAGCACCGATCATTTCGAATTTGGGACGTGCACAGCCATCTTGCCTCCCTGCCTGGCGAAACGCCTGAGGAACGCATGGGAGTTCTGGTCCGCGATATGGACCGGCTTGGCATTGAGCGCCTCATACTCTCGCAGGGATATGACGAATACGATAGCCATGCCACTCCTGAGCAGGTGCGAATAGAGAACGATCGGGTCATGCGCGCGGCACAGCACTTTCCCGACCGCGCCTATGCATCGCTGTATGTGAATCCCGAGCATGTCGACGCCACCCTCGAAGAGTTTGACCGCTGCGTGCGCGACGGACCAATGGTTTCGATTGGAGAGGTGCAAACTGATCTCAGGTGCAACGCTCCGCAACTCGATCCGCTGGTGGAGCGCGCCGTCTCAATGAATGTACCAATCCTTCAGCACACCTGGCTCAACAGCGAGGGCAACGGGCCCGGC
>JASHVU010000040.1 GCA_030044455.1 Acidobacteriaceae bacterium
TTCGGAATAGAATACGGCCTTCTTGAACCAATTGTGGTCGCGGGGGCATGTTTCCAACCTGCCCGATCAGGCGGCCGTTGACGAAGATCTGGCAACTACCGTCGACGCTAGGGATGTAGAGTGCCAGCGGCCCGTGCTGTACAGGAAGCTTAATGAGGAGCCGGTACCACGCCATTCCCCCGTAGCCCGCGTACCCTTGCTCAGACCAACCTTTGTCTGCATTGAGCAGCGACCATGCGGAGTCGTCGAAAGCAGCACCGGCCCAGGATGGATTGTCGCCAGTGTGGAATCGCCACGGGCCCGCGAGCTGCGCCATTGGTACGCGGCTTGTCGTGAAATCGACGGTCTGTCCCGCCGCGAAACGCGTGCTTAGGAAGAACCCAGCGGCGAAAGCAAGGACTCGGAGCCGCATCCTTCCATGAAAAAGCGCCAATATCCATCGTGAGGGAATGAAGAGATCCCGGTGGCCAAGGCAAGCATTGGAAACTAACCAAACCACGCAGAAGACGCCGGGGAGAATGGAATAGATGCCGAACATGTTCATGACGTCACCTCCGCCGGGACAAAGCTGAGCGTAAGCACCGTAATGTCATCTTCCTGGCCGAATGATTTGGCCGCAGCGGCAATGCTTTGGGCCGATTGCGTAGAGATGGCCTGGGTGCGTTCGAAGCCGAAGAGCTCGCCATGTGCGTTGCGGGCTTCGACGACACCATCGGAGAGGAAGATGAGCCGGTCACCGGCGGCAAGATGGACGGCTGATTCAGTGTATTGTGGGTCGGCAGTGATGCCGAGCGGCAGGCCGGATTCAAGTTGGATTTCTTCACCACTGCGATAGGGCGCGAGGTGGCCGGCAGTGGCGAGAGTCACAGTTGCATCGGAGGCGACATCGGCGCAGAGGCAAGTCGCAAAGCCGCTGAGATTGTTTTCACACAGCACGCGGTTGAGGTGAGCGAGCAGTATGGATGGTGAATCGGAGTCGCGAGCTGAGGCAGCGCCCAGGATAAGTGTCGCGGCCATCGCAGCGGCCGCGCCTTTGCCGCTCACGTCGCCGAGCAGAATGCGTTGCCGGCCATTGGAAAGTACGCGGCAGAGATAGAAATCGCCGCCAACCTCGCGCATGGGGTGAAAGGCAACATTGATCTTCAAACCGGGCGCGTTCTCGGTCTCTGCCGGCGCCAGCATTCGCTGGATTTCGCTCGCGGCCTGCATCTCCCCGGCAAGTTCTGCGCGTTCCTGCGCGGTTCGCTGCTGGTCTCGGAAGAGCAGCCCGAGCAAGGCGGCCGTCGCGCACAACGTAACGATAGCCTGAAGCGGGTTCATCACCGTGTAAAAACGCCCCGGAGTTAAGGGGCCGGAAAAATAGACGATCATGGTTGCGCCCCATGCCATGCAAGTCACAGCGATTGGGATCATCCGTTTCGCTATGCGCTTGTAGGGCCAGAAGGCGACGAAAGGCGCTGTGTAGCTGATGAGCTCGGCAAGTTTACCAATATGGTTGATCCAGGAGGCTCCCATAGCGCCGTCGAGTCGAAGTGATACCCCGGGGGAGAACAAGACTTCCAGCACAAACTGCGGGAGTTGCCAGGTGCGCAGCCCGAAAAGAATCCAGAACGGAACGGGCATGCGCCGCCGGGCTACCGTGAAGGGGAACCAGATTTGCGTGAGAGAAAGGGCGAATGTCGTGACAAAGAACGCCGATCTTTCTACACCAACGGGGAAGTCCGCATAGCTGGATCTAAAGAAGAACGTGATGAAGAGACCGGCGATGCCGACGCAAGCGATGCTGAGGATCAGCAACTCGCGGCGGCTGCGATCGTAGAGGAACAATGCGAGCAGCACGAGGCCAATCACGCCCACGATGCCGAACCAGACGAGATTACCGAGCGCCTCGGGGAGTTGGTCCTGGATCCGATCGCTGCGCCGCCAAATCAGGGTTTCTCGATCTCCAGCGACGATCTCCGCTGGTGCGTTATTCACAATCTGGTGTGGCTCCGAGTATCGGTAGACAATCCGCAGTGCGATGGTTGCGGGCCTGTTGTGAAGCTGCGCAATTGAAAAGGGAAACGTCCGGATGACGTTCATGCTGAAATTGCCGCTCCGCAGATCGCCCGCGCCGCCAATCGGATTGCCGTCAAGAAAGAGAGCATACGCCGCATAGAAATTTACTTGCAACGCGGGATTCGGATCGCTTCGAAGGGCGTTTAGGTCAGCATGACAGCGAACCCACATCTGCGACTGGCCGGGATGTGGATGCCATTGCGCATACGATTGCCAACCAGATTCGTCCAGAGTGGGCGCAGCCCATGCAGGGTTGTCGCCGGCGCGCCAGATACATTGCTGAGGCTGAACGGCGGTGATTGGCTGCGCCGCGAGCGCGGACGGGAAAATGATCGCTAAAAAGAATGGCGACAAATTCGCTCTACGCATCCACCACCTCCGCACCCAGAAATGCCAGCGTCAGCACAGTGATGTCGTCTTGCTGGCCGAAGGTCTTGGCGGCTTGGGCGATCTCTTCTGCTGATTTGCAGCTGATGGCTCGCGTGCGGTCGAAGCCGAAGAGCTCGCCGGTGGGGGCTTGGGCTTCGACGACGCCGTCGGAGAGAAAGGTAAGCGAATCGCCCGCAGCAAGCTGAATGGTGGATTCGGCGTAGGTCGTTTCAGCGGCGATCCCGAGGGGTAGGCCAGAGTCGAGAGAGATTTCTTCACCGTTGTGGTAGGGCGCGAGATGGCCAGCGTTGGCGGCGACGACGATTCCGCTTGGCGCGATCTCCACTACGCAGCAAGTGACGAGACCGCCGTCAAGCCGCCCGCAGAGAGCACGGTTCAGCCCGCGCAGAAGTTCCGCAGGTGAAGCGCTGGGCAATACTCGCAGCGCGCCGAGGATGGTGGAAACAGTCATTGCCGCACGGAGGCCTTTCCCACTGACATCGCCGACTGCGACAAGTGCCCCGCCACTGGGCGCCGGGAGAACCTGAAAGAAATCGCCGCCGACCTCACCGGCGGGCTTGTAGACCGTCTCGATGTGAAGGTCTGGAATCGCGAGTGTCTCTGCACCGAGAAGGACCTGTTGCATGGCGCTTCCGGCCTCAAGCTCCGCGGCAAGGCGTTCCTTTTCGCGCTGGTCCTCGATAAGCTCTCGGGCAAAAATAGCGATGGACACCGCTCCAAACAGAACCATCATCAGCGGATCGAAATACCACCGCAGACCGGCAAGCGTGAAGCTGAAGGGCAGAGTTACGAAGGCACGGATACGCGGCTCAAGCGGAAGCCGGAAGAACCAAATGACGGCGATGGCGGGAAGAATGAGCCGAACCCGCGGAATAGGGCGGCGCAGACGCACCAGCAACAGGACAAGAACCACAAAGGCGGAGAGATCGATGGGCACGAGCACATACCAGCCGAATCCCTGGCTCCAGCTGAGGGGGAGACCGAGCAGGCAAAGAACACGGACTGGAACAATCCACCGGCGTTTGGTGAGGCGCAGAGCATCGGCGGTCATTTCCACGAGAAACAGGGAAGACAGCCCTGTAAAGAATCCATCCCAAGGCCGCGATCCCAGATAGTCGACGAAGAACACGCAGGTGACAGCGCCAAGATAGAGGCCGACGCTACCGAAGGCGGGAAAGCGGCGCGCATTCCACCAGAGCACGAGGCAGGCAATGGCGATCGGAAAGAGAAGGGCGGCAGTAACGAGGTAGCCGGTGGAGTCGATCCGGGCGGTCAGGGTTGAGATCTGTTGCTGAAGACGATACACATCCGGGGAGGCT
>JASHVU010000443.1 GCA_030044455.1 Acidobacteriaceae bacterium
GCCTGTTTGAAGCCGATGGAGCAGAGATGGCCGGTAATCTTGAGGCCGTGCGCGTGGGCGCGGTCGATGGCGGCTTTCAATTCATCCGCGGTCAGATAGTTGTACGCCTTGAACGAGGTGACGCCCTCGGCAGCCCAGTAGTCCACCGTACGGGCCGCGTCTTCGGGGCTGGTGAGCTGATGCATCTGGATGGCGAAGGTTCCTTTGCCCTCGAGATAAGGACCGGTGACATCGAGCTTCGGTCCGGGTACGAGGCCGGCGTCGATGGCGTGTTTCAGTTCGAGATCGGTGTAGGGCTCTACGCTGCCCGCAGTGCGCGCGGTTGTTACTCCGCCGGCGAGATAGAGCCGAGGCGCACTGTCGGCCATTTCCCCATAGAGCGCAAGGCCATCGTCGGGTCGCTCAGGGAGCGGGTAAAAGAGATGCTCGTGCATGCCGACGAGGCCGGGAATAACGGTCTTGCCGGTCAGCTCAAGCACCTTGGCATTGGGCGGCAGCGGCGGCAGCGGGCCGGCCGGGTCTACACTGGCGATTTTGCCATCGGCGATCACCACGCGCATGTCGGGCTGGGGCGCGGTGCCGGTGCCGTCGATTACAGTAATGTGATTCAGGACAAGTACGGGCGCGTTTTCTTTAATGTAGGGCGCGAGCGGAGAAGCGGGTTGCTGGGCGGCGAGGAGGGTAACAGAGAGCAGGTTGGCCGCGAGGAGTGCGGCATGGCGCGGGATGTGCATGGTGGGACAACCCCCTGGGATTGGGCGCAATTCGAATGCAGACAGTTTCGCACGGCGGAGCGCGCGGTGGGCATTTATCGCCGGTTTCCAAGAGCGAGGAGCCGGGGCTCTCCGGCTTTCCCTGGTCTCGGAATCGAGATCTTTGGCCGGACTGGAGTCCGGCCGTACAACCGCGCTGGAGCGCGGCGCTACCAAGGGCGGCGATTCAGTCGCGCTTGGGGACGATGATATTGGTTTCGTTTACCTCGATCAGTCCGCAGCCGCAGCGCTTTTCGAGCTCGGGCAGAACGGCGTCGACCTTCTCGCGCGATTCAATGAACTCAACCTTGATGGGCAGGTGATCGCTAATCTCGAGGATGTGCGCGGAGTGGAGGCGATGCTTGGCACCGAATCCGGCCACGCCCTTGGTGACGGTTGCGCCCGCGATGCCGGATTTGAAGAGGTAGTCGAGGATGCTGGTATAGACGGGAATCCCGTGATGTTTGGCTCCGTCGCTCAGGTAGAGAGTGACTTTGACGGCTTTTCCTGAGGTCAGCATTTTTTCTTCCTCTTGGACGAGGACGGCATCGCGTCCGGCGCTATGCACCGTAGGATTGAAACACTTTGCAAAGTGAGATGCAAGTGGCGCCGGTCACAGCTCGCCCTGAGCTGCAGACTGCGCGATGTTTTTACAGCAGATCGGCCAGTGCGGTCCCGCACCATGTGGCGGCCAGGCCCAGCACCATGCTGCCGACGGCGTAGAGCCCGGCAAGCATAAAGGCGCCCGAACGCATGGTCGAGAGCGTCTCCCACTCATAGGTTGAGAAGGTTGAGTATGCGCCGATGAAGCCCACAGGAATGAGGTAGCGCCACGCGGGACTCAGATCGGCGCGCTTGCCCAGGTAAGTGAGAGTAAAGCCAATGATGACGCAGGCGGTGATGTTGACCAGCAGCGTGCCGTAGGGGAACCTGACTCCCATGCGGCCAGAGACCGTGGATCCGACCCAATAGCGCAGAACGGAGCCGAGCGCGCCGCCTGCGGCAATCAGCAAATATTTTTGCAATGCATTTCTCCTGCGAGTGAGCTCGGAGGGATCGAGGCGGGGAGTTAGACTCCGCGACAGGAACTCTCCTGCCAGGAGTCATCAGCCGACCGTGGGCACGGGCAGCGGTTAGGGGTGAACTCCATCACCGTCAACGATTGAGATTATTATAGCGGAGTTGGTGGAGCTCGTGCTTTCCCAGGTCCCAAAAACGGGACCTGGGGCACCCTTTGCGGCTACCGGTCGGTGCACGAATAGCACGGGTCGATCGACGCCTGAATCAGCGGCGTGTCGGCGAGGCGCGCGCCCTGAACCATCCAGCGCACGGAGGGCATGTTGACGAAGGTTGGCGTGCGCACGTGTACTCGGCTGGGGTTGCGCGAACCCTCTTTCCAGGAGACCGAATACATGACTTCGCCGCGAGGCGCTTCAACGCGGCTGGTGGCCGTGCCGGTGCGGAAGACGAGCTTGCTGTCGCCGATATTGATTTCGCCGTGAGGCATACCGGTGAGCGCCTGGCGCAGGATGCGGCAGCTCTCAAGAATTTCCAGAGCGCGCACGAAGAGCCGGGCTCGCACATCGCCGGCCTGTTCCACCGGCACGTCAAATTCCATCTCGCCGTAGGCTGCGTAGGGCGCGGCCTTGCGCAGGTCCTGGGTTACTCCTGAAGCCCGCGCCACCGGACCTACTACGCCGCAGGAAACGGCTTTCTCGTTCGTCAACACGCCGATGCCGGCGCAGCGTGACCGCGCCGTGGAACTGGTGGTGAAGATGGGAATGATGGT
>JASHVU010000444.1 GCA_030044455.1 Acidobacteriaceae bacterium
ACCATGCGCACCGACAGCGTGGTATTCAGCCAGTAAGCAGGAGGAGCAAATGTCATGAGTGACGCTCGACCTAAGAAAAGCAAAAAGAAAGGCTGGCACGGTTTGAGTGCTGCGGCCCAAGCCCCTGCATCACTTCCCGGCGATTACACGTCGATCCGGGTGCCGATTCCGCCCGCCTCTGCCTTCAATAAAGATCGTCCCGCCGGCTGCCTCATCCAGGCGCAGTTACGCCATTTTCACCACGCCGAGAGCGCCCGGCTGCCTAAAGCGAAACGCGATGGCCGCCGACCCGAGGACATCCGCACCGAAGGCGAGGCGGCAGCCTACATCGCTAAGATCACCAAGTTACTTCACCCGCAACGACGCAGGAAATCCAGGCCCCCGAAATCGAGCTAGGAGGACCGATGCGAAGACTGATCTTCATCCTCGTGCTGTTAGCACCCTCCCTTGCCGGGGCTCCCGCACAGGAGAGCCAGACGCACGCCGATTTCCGCGGCGAAGCTACGCGCTTCAAACAAAGCTGCGAAGGCTTCACGCTCAAAAAGATTCCCGGATGCGCCGACCTGCTCTTCACCGATCATCCTTTGCACATCGCCGTGGGCAGCATCGCCCCGCAAAACGGATTCGGCGCAGGCGGAGCCTACGTTGGCCACTACACACCCAACCAACTTTGGCGCACCAGTTGGGACGCCGATGCCATCGCCTCTGAAAACGGCTCCTGGCGCGCCGGCTTCTATTACAAAGCCATCCACACTCCAATCGAGAAAATCAAAGTCATCACCACTACCAGCGGCAAGCCGGCGCACTCCAACCTCAGCGTGCATCCTTACGCCGTGTACAATCTCACCGCTCAGTCCATCTCGCTGAACCAGATTTTCTATTACGGCCTCGGCTCCAATTCGCTCCAGAGCAACGCCTCGGTGTTTGGAATGACGGAGACCATCGCCGGCGCCAACGCAATTGTGCCTGTGCTGCACAGCCTGAACGTTTCGCTTTTAGGCGAAATCAACGGGCGCTTTGTGAATCTTCGCGGAAATCATTCCGAGTCCACCCCCTCCATCGAGACCATCTTTACTGAAGCCACGGCACCCGGCCTCGCTTCGCAGCCGGCTTTCGCTCAACTCGGCGAGGGCGTGCGCATCGAACCCACGCTCTTCAGCGACCATCTGCAAATTGACTACCTGGCACAGTTTCAACAGTACGTGGCCCCGTCCGACAGCCACTATTCTTTCCGCCGCACCACCTTCGACCTCGACCACACCATTCCGCTGTACCACAACGCCGCGTCTTACGGCCCCAAACCCACCAACGGCCCAGACGAGTGCGCAGCGTCTCTCGGCGCAACCAAGTGCTCCGCCATCCAGCGCAATCGGGAAGGCTCAGTTGAACTGCGCCTGTTCATTACCGAGTCCATGGCTTCGGCCGGCAGCGTCGTTCCGTTCTACCTCCAGCCCACCCTGGGCGGCTCTGACGTCAACGGCAATTCCTGGCTATCGAGCTACAACGATTATCGTTTCCGCGCTCCCAACGCACTGCTGCTGCGCGAGGCATTCGAGCACTCCATCTGGGGACCCATCGGCTTCGCCTTTTCCGCCGACGAGGGCAAAGTGGCGCTCGCGCGCAACGACGTCGATTTCAACCAGCTTGCGCACAGCTTTTCGGCGGGCCTTACGCTACGTGCAGGTGGGCTGCCGGCTCTGTCTCTCGCCTTCGCGTGGGGCGACAACCAGGGCCTACACACCATTGCCAACGTCAGCACAACCCTGCTGGGAGGATCGACTCGGCCCTCGCTCTTTTGATTCGCCGTGTCACATTCTCTACGGCGTTTTAGGAAAGGTGAAGTGTCACTCACGTTTGTCGAGGGTCAGCGCTCCTTGGAGGTCGCGCTGACTTTGTGGCGTCGGTTTCTCCCTACCGTATTTCCTAAAACGAGTAAGACGCATTGCAAACGAATTTCCAGCAATAGACACATATAGGCAGAAAAACCGAGGCAGACGAATTCGGCCTTGGCGAATGTATACATTCATGTATACTTCTGGCACGTCGGCCCGCTGCAAGATCAGTCACCGGAAAAACGCAGACCTGAAATCAAGATACGGAGCTCATGCTGCCAACCGGAGGAGTTGTGCGGCCCGGTGGATGAACACTCCCTGATACGACTCACCGGGGCCTGATCCGACGCAACGCGATTTAAGAAAATGACGCTCGGGCAATTCGACTCGTCCGACCTGGAGGTGGAATGAACGCCGATCGCTCTCGTGCTTCAAATCTTTTCTGTGCCGCAACTCTTCGCGACCCACAGGCCGGGCGCTCGCTCCGCCGGGCAGTTGCGATTCAAGGCGTTCTTGCGCTGGCTGCCTCGCTCGCGCTTGCGCAGTTCGGCAATGAACCGGGTCATTCGATCGGAAAGGTGACAGTTCAGGGGAAGCTGATCGTGCTCACCTTGAATGAAGGCGAACTGGGGCAGGCGAACCTCTTCAACCTTGCGCACCACACGCTGCGCTTTACGCCTGACGGCAGCGGCTACCGCGTGGCAACCATCCCATTCGCATGGGATGGCGATCTCGGCACGGCTCTCACTTCACCCCATGTGACGCTAAACAATTTTGCCTTCCCGTTTTCGGGCAAGAGCTGGACGTCGCTTTCAGTCGGGGTGACGGGATCGATTGTCTTTGGCGAAGCTGAACGATCGAACGCGCCGCCGGGCCGGCGCGGCGTAAGCGTGGGCCGCGACGGCGGTTTAGCTGTCGAGCGCTTTGCGGAACTCCAGGACGCGGCGCCGGAGTTCGTCAACAAGGTGCCGGCGATCAGCGTCTTCTTCAAGCCGCGGATGTCGGGCACCCGCTATGTGAAGGAACTCGCCGATCGCGTGGTGATCAGCTGGAGCCTGACCGAGCCATACGCAGGCATTCAGGACTGGACCTGGACGCCGACGGTCAATCGATTTCAGGCGGTGCTGCACAAAGATGGAGTCATCGATCTGTCATATGAAGATGTCGCGGCCCGCGATGCCGTTGTGGGGGTGTACCCTCTTATCTCCGGCGGGGCCGAAAATGTTCTGGCCACAATTTCCACTCCCGGCAATCCTTCCGCCGCGCCTAATCTGGACATTCGCAACATTCACGTGAGTTCCGTCGGCGACCTCTATCTCAAAGTCGCGCTCGAAGGCCGCGGCGCGATGCTTGCCGCTACCGATCCCGCAATCGACGGGCTCGCTTACTTTGTTTGTCTCGACAAGAGTGCGCGCAAGGACGGTTGCCGGCCGGACGGGCACAACGACGTCATCTGGACCGTTCGCGGCTTTGGAGGGCGGACGCGCGGGTCGTTTCACATCGGCCCGCGATACTTCGCCTATGGAACCGGCATCGCGCCGGAGGTGAGCGTTGACGGCAACACGCTTTCCATCCAGGGAACGCTACCCGAGGGCTACAAATCAGGCGACACAATTTATTTGAGCGCCGCAGTGCAGGCTCCGCAGGCTCATTCGCTTGAGCCAATCGCTCCGCACGCTGTCAAACTCGCCGGCCTCGCCAGTCCGCAAGTCCATTTCTCTTCGCTTGCGCAGAACAGCGGCCCGTACCCCGTGGTCTTTGAAGCCTTCCATTACGCGAATCCGCCGCGCATGCAGGACCTCACCTGCTCGGTGATTCAGGCGCTCGGCGATAAGTTCGACATGCTGGCCTATTACTCCGACTTTCGCATCGATAACCCCGAAGCCGGGACCTCGAGCGATGGACCGCTGGGCGGCGGGCCGGCAGGCGGCAAAGTCACCGGCATCGCGGCGGAGCAGGGTAACCTGGCGGATTTCTGCTCCAAAGGCCGATTCCAGTGGCAGTTCATCCAGCCCGTGTATGTGGGCGCGAACCAAATGCAGGAATATCCTCCTGCAGATCTGAAAGACGATAATACGCACGATATCGGGGGCTATCTCCATCAGCTCGCGGAGCGCACCTTCAACGGCAAGATTCCTCCCTACGATTACGCCATGTCGCAAATTGGTCATGAGATGGGCCATCGCTGGTCAGCGTTTGTTAGCGCCAAAGTCAACGGGGAAACCATCGAACTGGGGCCGACTCACTGGGACATGGGGCTCCAGGCACCGGCGGCCTTCCCTTATCAGCGACCAACCGAGGCTTCGGCCATGGGAGGCGGCGTATGGCAGGATAACTTTGATGGAACGTTCACCCAGCTCGATGACAATTACTATGTTCCGGCGACCGGGTACTCGTATCTCGACCTTTATCTGATGGGGTTCATCTCGGCGTCTGAAGTTCCCGACTTCTTCATTTTGAAAAACCTCGTGCCGGCGGGAAAGGATGCAAATGGGCATCCCATCTTCAAAGCGGACCGCACCAAGATCACGATTCAGGAGGTGATTGCCGCAGAGGGCCCGCGCCTGCCCGACGTCGATCACTCGCAGCGGCAGTTTAATACCGGTATGGTGATGGTGGTGGAGCACGGCAAAACGCCGAGCCCTGAACTGATCGAGCGCACTAACGGCATTCGCGAGCGCTGGATGGATTACTGGACCACAGTGACGGGCCACCGCTCCGTCATGACCACCGAGCCGTAGCCTTCCGCACCATGATTGAAGCGGCATTCGATTCCATTGGGAGTACAATCGACCCGCCTTGCTCGGGTCCTTACGGAGCGAACCTCAAATGTTGACACCTTGTTCTGCTGCGGCACGACTGCGACTGTGTTTTCTGTGTATGATCCTGAGTTCCGTCACTTTGTCGGCGCAACGACGCGGTCGCGGCGGATCCGTCGACGAGTATGGGTTCCGCTTCCTAGGACCGGCCGTTGGTAATCGCGTTGCTTCCGTGGCCGGTATTCCCGGAGATCCGAGCACATGGTATGCGGGCGCAGCGTCAGGCGGCGTGTGGAAGTCGACCGATGGCGGAAATCGCTGGACTCCAATCTTTGACGAGGAACCGGTAGCGGCGATCGGAGCGCTGGCGGTGGCACCGTCTGATCCCAATGTGGTGTGGGTTGGAACCGGTGAAGCCTGGGCCATTCGCGATATCGACGTCACCGGCGATGGTGTTTACAAGTCCACCGACGCCGGCAAGACATGGCAGCACATGGGCCTCGATCAGACTGGCCGGATCGGCCGCGTGGTCATTGATCCGCAGAACTCCGATCTCGTCTACGTGTGCGCGTTGGGAAGGCTGAGCGGCCCGCAGCAGGAGCGGGGCGTCTACCGCACCGAAGATGGCGGCAAGACATGGCAGCGTGTTCTCTTCGTTGACGAGAATACCGGCTGCTCCGGAATCGGAATCGATCCTGAGAATCCTCGTACGCTGTTTGCAGGCATGTGGCAGGTGGAGATGCACACCTGGGGCGAGAACAGCGGCGGCCCGGGCAGCAGTGTCTACGTCTCGCACGATCGCGGTGTCACATGGAAGCACATCGAGGGCCACGGACTACCTCACTCGCCTCTCGGCAAGATCGACATCGCAGTGGCTCCGACCGATTCGAATCGCGTCTACGCTCTGATCGAGACGAACGAGCAAGGTTCGCTTTGGCGTTCCGACAATGGCGGCGAGGACTGGAACGTCGTGAGTTGGGACCGCACGCTCATCGGCCGCGCCGGCTATTACATTCACCTTGCCGTTTCACCGGGCGACGAAAATAAGGTGCTGGTCTCGAACAGCAGCTTCCTGGTTTCGCTCGATGGTGGCCACACCTTCGAAACCAGACCCTGGGGTGGCGATAACCACGATATCTGGATGGATCCCAAAGATCCGAACCGCTTCGCCATCTCCTTTGACGGCGGCCTGGCCATCACCACGGTGGGCGGGAAGGGCTTCCACGACGTGACGCTGCCGATTGGCCAGATGTATCACGTTGCCGTCGATGACCAAATCCCCTACGACGTGTACGGCAACATGCAGG
>JASHVU010000445.1 GCA_030044455.1 Acidobacteriaceae bacterium
GCTTTGGGGCGCAGATACACGAGATTCGTTCATTTTCCGAGAGGTCGACGGCGGCCGGAGGCGTGTTTGACGAATTGGCATAGAGCAGAGAGAATAAGAGTTGTCTGCCGCCGAAGTGGGCCTGTGGCGCAGTTTGGGAGCGCGCTTCCATGGCATGGAAGAGGTCGTCGGTTCGATCCCGACCAGGTCCACCAAATCCTTCCCAATCCGATCCAAGCCGAGAGGTTCTTCATCGCCGCGCCAACTCAGGATTTCGCCTCCGGGCTCAGGCGCCCGTAAGGCAGCTCAAGTTCGATCTCGACCAGGTTCACCAAATAACCAAATTAAAATCAAACGCTTACGCGTATTAGGAAAGGGTGTAGTGTCACTCACGGTTGTGCAGGGTCGGCGCTCCTTGGGGTTGCGCTGACTTTGTGGCGTCGGTTTCTCCCTACGGTATTTCCTAAAACGGTTTAAGAGAATGCTTCAGGTGAGGCGGCGCTTGAACGCTCCCGACATGATTGGGGATGTCTCCAATTCTTGCGGCCGATAATGCCTCTATGCGTTTTGGGCTCTTTGAGGCAGCGGGGACCGTAACCTTTCCCGGTCTACAGGCGCTACTTCAGTTGCGATGATGCCCGTACAATCAACTGCGGGTCCAGCACGACCTTGCGGCTACGGTTCGACCCTTCTTTCCCAAGCAGCTGGGCAATCATGCGCGCGGTGCGCTCGCCGATTTCGACGGCGCGCTGGTCCACGCTGGTGAGAGGGATCTGTAGTTTGCTGCTGTAGTGGTAGTTTCCGCAGCCGACGATCGCCAGTTTCCTGGGGATCGACATGCCGGCCTCGACGGCCTTGAACATGGCGCCCACCGCGACCGTGTCATTGAAGCAGAACAGACCGTCGGGGCGCGGCTTAAGCATGAGGATGGCTTCCATGGCTCTGCGACCGCGGGTTTCGCCATCAGATTCGGAGGAATCGCCGGCCGAAATCAGGTAGTCGTCGGACACGGATATGCCATGGCGTTGCAAGGTGAAGCGATAGCCTTGGGCGCGGTTGTCGCCCACACTATTGGCCGGCCCCCGGATGTGCGCGATGCGCCGGCAGCCCTGGGCGATGAGATGCTCTGTGGCCAGTTCACCCACCTGGTAATCGTTGACGCCCACAAAATTGGAATCGAAGCCGCCAAATCTGCGATCGATGAGGACGAGGGGTACGCCGGCGTCGTCGATTCTGCGCAACCACTCGCTATTTTCCTGGCACGATGCTAGTACCAGGCAGTCGAGATGGTGGGCGAGCATGTGTTCGATCTCGTCCTGTTCGAGGCTGGGATCACTTTCCGATGACGCGACGATCACGTAATAGCCCTTCTCGCGCAGGGTCGAGGAGAGGCTTTTGGCGATCTCGCCGAAGAAGGGATGGATCAGGTCGGGAACGACGAAGCCGATGAGCGAACTGCGGCCTGTTACCAGGCTGCGCGCAGTGAGGTTTGGCCGGTAGTTCAGTTCTTTTACCCGGTTGAGGATGCGGGCCTTTGTCTCGCTGGAAATATCGGGCCGATTTCGCAACGCGCGAGACACAGTAACCACAGACACGCCGAGCTCGTTTGCAATATCTTTCAACCGGACATTCATCGTAATAGTCTACTCGGGAGCGACCTGCGCGTGGGTTGCGGATCGCCCAGGCCGGCCACAATGGTTAGTCTCCGCAGCGGTGCACGAGCACGCCCAGCTCGGCGAAGGTCGCAGCCTTTGCGGCCAGTGCCTTGTCGGCGATCTCGGCCGTGGGCGCGTAGGCCACATTCACGTGGTTGGCGTGGTGGCGCGCCATGAACTGATCGCGCGTAACGCCGTGGAGCAGCGCGTGCATGATGGGCCATTGATACGTGACGCTACGCATGCGGCGCTCAGTCTCCTCTGCTGGGAGTTCGACGGCGGTGGCGCGGCCGATGTCCAGGTGCAGCGCACCGCCCTCGATGAAGACGCGGCTCCAGACCACGTGGCCGGGTTTCGAAACACCTTTCAGGGTGCCACCACCAAGGCGGAAGTACATGGGAGGCTGGCGCTCGCTGACCGCGCCCTGGTAACCGCCGACGAGATGCGAGGGCGGAACGGCGCCTGAAATCTGAAAGACCCAGACAAAGTCGTCGATTCCGTTGCCGGAGTAGTGTTCACCCCAGCGCACATCGTGAAGCGTGGTCGCTGGATCGAGGTGCATGGCCGTCCATACTCGGTTGGTAACAAGAGCATCGAGGCCTGCGCACTCATCCACCTCATTGAAGTGGGGCAGCGGTGCACCTGCGTACAACTCCCGGCCATCTTTCGAAAAAGCGGGTGGGCGCTCCATGTTGTTCAGCAGCCCCTCGACTAAATCGGAAGCTGGGGCCACGTCCTTGAGGCCTTGCTGATACTGAATGCCAATCGCGTCGCAGGAGAAATCTGCGGCGATGCGAAGCGCGGCGATGTACATCCTGCACTGCTCGAGGATCTGCGCATCCGTGAGGTCCGATTCCTCGTTTGGGCCGGTAACAAACTTCATGCCGCGCTCGTTGAGCCAGGTGCGGATTTTTTGCGCCTCGGCATCCGAGACCTCGCGCATCGCGGCGGCCAAGGCCGACTGGCTCAGCCGTTCCTTGTACACGCCCAGAGGGTTGAGCATGAAGTCTTCGATGATGGCATTGTACATACCCATGCAGCCTTCATCGAAGACGCCGATAATGGCTTTTTTGGTCTTTAGCTCGCGGGCCAATGCCTCGCCCAAGCGACGTTCTTCAGCCGGCAGGCCGGCAATGTCAAGGCTGTGCACATGGCTCAGGTCGTGGCAAATCTCGCGCGAATGCAGCCACCGCCGCAGTCCCTTGCGGAAGAACTCGTCGCTAAAGTCCTTGCTCCAGATGGAGCTGAATTTGACTCCCGATTTAGCAAGCGAGCCGTTGAGATTGAGCATTCCCACAAGCCCCGGCCACTGGCCCGACCAGTTGGCCACGGTGAGGATGGGCCCAGGATGGCTCTGCAATCCGGCCAGCACGTGATTGCTGTACTGCCATACTGCTTCGGCAACCACAATCGGCGCTTCAGGATGAATGTGCGTGAAGACATCCATGCCCATGCGCTGATTACAAATGAAGCCGTGTTTGACCTTCGCATCGTAAGGATGGGCACGGCGAAGAGTGAAGCCTTCAGCGGCAAATGCGGCAGCGAGCTGCTTCTCCATCTCCGCTTGGGCCGGCCAGCAGACCTCATTCGCCGACTGGCGCAGATCACCACTGGCAATCAGTAAAGCCTCACCGGCTGCGACCGGCTGAGGCTCAATCACTTCAGGAACCACGTAGGACGTCGACATGTGCACTCTCCCTTTTCGTGAAAAATTTTCCCAGCGCAAAGCCCGCGCGGAACAGGTCTCATTCAAGCCACGGCTAACGCGCCTTCCCGGTTGCCGGCACGGAGTGCTGGCTTCGAGCGCGGGCCACCAACTCAAGCGCGGCCTGGGTTACGGGATCATCCGGCTTAAGCGACTTCGCGGCAAGGAGTTCCTTTTCGCCATTGTTGAGGTCGCCGGCCTGGCAGTCGATGATTCCGAGCTTTCTCAAAAGGTCCGCCTTCGCCGTGCATTCACCGCACGCGGCGATTGCTTCCTTCAACTGCCCGATCGCCGCCGGCCAATCATGAGCTGACGCTGCTTCAATGCCGTTGTTTGCGAGGGTGTCAGCCCGGTCAAGGATGCGCCGTTCTTTCTGAACGGCAAGGAAGCGCGCCATATACTTTTCCGATTCAGGTTGATCGGCAGACTGCAGCGCGTGCGCCAGGCTGAACAGCGCCTGGCTGAACTTCGGATCGATTTCGATCGCTCTCTGCCAAGCCTCCATTGCCTTGGTCGTCTCTGACTGTTGCTCAAGCGATTCGCCAAGCATGTACCAGGCCATTACATTGCTGGGCTGCAGTTTGACAGTCTCTTCAAGCAGACTGGCGGCGAGCTTGTATTTGCCCTCCTGCTTATCGATGAGAGCGAGAAAATATCGAGGCTCGGGCATCTGTGCATCCAGCCGGCAGGCGGTTTCGAACTCAGGCTGCGCTTCGTTGCTGCGGCCCAGATCGTACAGAATACGGCCGCGATAGAAATGGGCGACACCGGACTGCGGAGCAAGGCGGACCGCCTCGTCGGTTTGTGCCAGAGCGGCGGACAGGTCGTAACTGTCGGCAAGCGCAAGCGCCAGGTCAAGATGGGATGCCGCGAGATCGGGCGCCAGATCTACAACCTGCCGGAGGAGCACGATTCCTTCGCTCACCCCGCCCATTTGCACTTTCGCTTTTCCAACCGTCGACAGCGTGGCGGGATCCTTTGGCGCGAGTGCGACCGCTTTGTCCAGTTCTTTATTCGCGTCCGATTTTCTGTTCTGCTGGGCAAGAATCAACCCCAGGTTCAAATGGCCTTCCTTATAATCCGGATTGTCTTCAAGGGCTTGGCGAAGAAGTTTTTCGGCCGAAACGAAATCGCCGTTTCTGGCGTAAACCATCGCCAGATTTCCGCGCGCCTCCACAAGTTCAGGTTCCAGGTCAAGTGCGGATTCGAGCCACTTCTTCGCAGACTGCAAGTCGCCTTGCGTCAACTCGAGTTGGCCCAGTTCAGCCTGAACTCTGGCCAGTTTCGGATCGATTTTGATCGCATTGCGGAGGACGTTCTCAGCGCCTTTCGTATCATTCATAGCTTCAAGCGCCAGCGCGAGATTGTAAGCCGTCCAAGTGTTATCGGGATTCTCTTCGAGCATGTGGCGATAGATCTGCGCTGCATCACTGGGATTTCCTGATTGCAACAGGTCATTCGCCTTGGTCCCCTCGGAAGTGAGTTGACTATTCAGGGATTCTTCGCCCTGTTCCTTCTGCAACTGGCTTACGATCTGCGCCGACTCCTGCGTCTGGCCAAGCGAGCGCAGCACCGCAACCAACTGATACTGGGCCGACCGGTCCGCGGGTTTTAGCGCGACGGCTTTCCGCAATTGGGGCAGCGCCTGATCGGGCTTTCCTATGCGGGCCAAAACCAGCCCGAGCTGATAACGAGCCTCAAAATCGTCGGGCGCCTTGGCGGCGCCAAGTTCAAGTTCCGGCTCTGCCTTGGCGTAATCGCCCAATTGCTGATATACCGTGCCAAGCATGACGTGCCCTGAAGGATCGTTCGGCTTCCGGCGCACGTAATCGCGGGCGGGCTCAAGCGCCTCGGTATATGCCGATGCGTCGATGAGCGCTTTGACCTGCGCTGCCAACGCGACAATATCGTTTGGACTCCTGCGGGCGACCTCCTGGTATTCATCCGCGGCCTCGCGGTCTCGGCGTTCGTTGGCGTAGATGTTGCCGAGAGTAAAGTAAGCGGCCGTCATGCCGGGATGGCTCTTGAGCAAGTCGGTTAGAAGCTGGATTGCGTCAGCCACATCGGCGCCACCCACAGCCGGTAGCCCATCGGCCTGCCTGGCCTTGGCAGCTTTATACATAGCTGTTGCCAATGCGAGCTGCAAATCCGGGGCGTCCGGCTGAGTGCGGAGGGCCTGCCGCCAGTCGTCCATGGCGGCATCGTATCGTCTCTCCTTCACGAGAACTTGTGCCATCCCGTCCAGGGCGCAGACTAATTGCGGGTTCACTGCTAGCGCTTTGCTGAATTCGGCCTCCGCCTCGGCCGGGGTATCGAGGGACGACCCCAATGCACAATGCGCTTCGAGCAATGCCGGATCGTACTTGAGGGCCAGACGGAACTCGCTAATTGCGGCAGCAGGCTGCTGCTGACTTTGCCGAACGAGTCCAAGGTCGAAATGCGCCTCTGCCAAGCGTGGCTCGAGCTGCAAGGCCTGTTTGAATGCCGCGACTGCACAATTCAAATCGCCTTTTTCGGCGAACCATGTGCCCACAGCGTCAAAGACTCTTGCCGGCGATGTGCCGGCCGGAGGATGTGCAGCCGATGCCGGCTGTTTGCAGGCTTCCGGCAGTTGCGCTGCGGCCAGTGAGCCGGCAGAAAGCAGAAATGCGCCACAGCAAATGAGTGATCGCTTCATGATGGATCCGCTCCTGGCATATTCCACCTTGGCCACATTCATTGCTGACTTTCGTTGCGCGGTTCGGTCACTTCGAGTATGCGGTCCACCGTCACATCGTGCAACAACTGGCGTGTGCCCGATGGCCAGCGGATTTCGATTTCCTTGGCCACGCGCGAGCTGCCCAGACCGAAATGGACGCGTGGGTCGCTTGAAGCGGCATAACCGGTGCTGGTCGTCGCCTCGTTCGAAAGCATCCGGCCGTCATCGGTAGTTATCCGAATCCGGGCGCCAATGCCCATCCGGTTGCTTTTGGTTCCGACAAGTTTAAGCAGCACCCAGTGGTTGCGTGTATCTGTGACGTTACGGAATACGCTGACCGGGGCTCCCAGAGCGGTCACTACGAGATCCATTCGACCGTCGTTGTCAAGATCCCCATAGGCGAGCCCCCGGTGCGGGGCTGGCCGCGTAAAGTCGGCCCCTGCAAAAGCGCTCACATCTTCAAACTGCCCATTGCCGAGATTGCGAAAGACAGAATTCGGTTCGGAATAACGAAAATGCCTGGATATTTCCCCGATATTGTCGAGCACATTGCTGCGAGCCACCACCAGGTCTTTCCAACCGTCGTTGTCAAGATCGACGATCCCGTTCGACCAGCCGGACATCGGCCGGGTTAAATTGGCGAGCCGGCTTGCCTGACTGGCGTTGCGAAATAGTCCTTTGCCTTGGTTGATGAACAACGGAAACGTCTCGTTTTCGATCGCGGTATGCCAGATATCCGGTAAGCCATCATTGTTCAGATCGCGGAAGTCAGCGCCCATTCCTGCAAGGGCCGTCCCCTCGTCGTTGTAGGCTACGCCTGCCTGAAAACCCACCTCTTCAAATCGCTTTCCCCCAATATTGTGAAACAGAAGGTTGGGGCTGTTGTCGTTGGCCACAAAAACATCGAGAAAGCCGTCGCCGTCGTAATCCGCAAACACGACTCCCATTCCCTTGCCCAGCACACTTGAAATTCCAGTCTCCGCCGAAACATCGGTGAATGTTCCATCGCCGTTGTTACGGTAGAGCGAATTGGGAAGCGGAGCGAAGCTGTCGGGGTGACAATAACCACGGCCATCCAGGCCCATGCAGACAGGCTCGTAGCGCGGATCCCACTGGCAGTAATTGGCCACAAACAAGTCAAGCAACCCGTCGTTGTTGTAGTCGAACCATCCGGCTGCGACGGACCACATCTTGCGGCCGTTGTAGACCGCGCCGCTCAAACCCGCCTTCGCGGTGACGTCGGTGAACGTGCCGTCGCCGTTGTTGTGAAAAAGCTGATTTGCATTGACGTTGGCCAAAAACAGGTCGGGGTGGCCGTCGTTATCGTAATCACCCACCGCAGCACCCATCCCATATCCTGCTCCCGTGACTCCCGCGCGCTCACTGACATCAGTGAAGGTACCATCACCGTTGTTGTGAAACAGGCGGTTCGAATACTTCGCGTCCGTTTTCACCATTGAGGGCATCTCGGCGCCGTTGACCAAATAGATATCGAGCAAACCATCCCCATCGTAGTCGAACAATGCAACGCCGGCGGGCATTGTCTCTGGCTGGTATTTCTCTGGGGTTGGGCAGTTCTCGACGACAAAATGCACGCCGGCTTTTTGAGCAATATCCTCAAATCTGATGACTGATGGAAGCGCCGCAGCCGGGAAGAGATTTTGAATTTGCTCGCTCCGGCGGGGTCCCAACCAGGGAAACAGCATTTTGGGGGTCAGCAAACCCGCTGCCCGCAAAAACGTTCGCCGTGAGCCGTCGGTGATCGAAGCCGGGTCAACTTCCGGGGGCGGCACGGCGCCCTCGGCAAAGACGATTCCAATGAGCACAGCAGAGCAAAGCACTAGAATCAACACCACCAAAGGCATTTCTCTTCGCCTTTACTCTCTTAGCATAGATCGAGACTCGGAACACATGAGTGCCACCGCCGCGACATTATGCGCGGCGGTGACACTATTCCATTTCAATCAGCTCGGGCGGCCTGCCACCGTGACCACAGGGGGTTCGTGGATCGGATTTGAAGACTACGACGTCACGCCATTAATAGTAGAATTTCAGGCTCATTTGCAACTGACGCGTCGCCGGCAGATTGTTTTGGCCCGTCCGCTCCCCTAGAACTTGCCCGAATGTCGTGTCGGTACTGGTTGTGTCGGGAACGCCGAAGACTACGTTGTTGAACAGGTTGAACGATTCGGCTCGAAATTCGAAGTATCGCACCTCTCCGAGTCCTATGTGGAAATCGCGGAACAGGGACAAATCCACATTGTTGTAATGCTGAGAAACGAGGGGGTTCACCTTTTCAGTGCCATAGGCGTACCCGGTTGGCAGCTGAAAGGCTTGGGTATTGAACCATTCCGCCTGAGTGTGGATACCGGGCCCACTGTTCGGGTTGCCGACCTCGTCCATTCGTTCCTGGTTGATTCCGCCCACATTCTCCGGGTCGCCACCCGCAGTCACCGTGTAAGGCTGTCCTGAAGTTTCCTGCACGATGCCGTTCAGCGCCCATCCACCGGCAACAGTTGAAACCAGTCTGTTGGGAGACTTGTTGTATGGCGACGCCGCTGTAAACGCGACCGTAAACACGTTCTTCTGGTTGAGGTCCGAAGTACCGTAGCTGCTGGCTTTGTCATACGGATTCTGCTCGTCGCAGCTTGCACCCAGGTTGCATCCGTCGGCATTCGACTTCGACAGCGTGTAGGCGGCCAGGAAGGTAACTCCGTGGGTGGCGCGTTCCTGGACTGTGACCTGCAGGGCGTTGTACCGGCTGTTGCCTACGCTTTGGTCGAACCATTGCGGCTGCATGTAGGGGTATGGCCTCCGGGCTTGCTGGTTGCCGGGTCCCGGCTGCGGGACGTTCATGGCCGGACCCCAATCTTCATGCCTGCCGTTCGAACCCACATAATTTGCGTCGAGAGTCATATTGGCCGGCAGCTCCCGCTCGATGCCCACATTCCATTGATCGAAGACCGGAGTTTTGAAGTTCGGATCTACCATCCACTGGCTTACCTGACTGAAGTCGTTGATGGGATAAACGATCGCTCCCCCGTTGCCAAATTGCAGCGGATCAGCGGCCGTAACTGTGGGAACAGCGGCGTTCAGATTGTTGTTATCGATGGTGTTGACCGCCGGCCAGTTTCCGCCGAAATTCTGCGAGAGTTGAGTGATCGTGGCCCAGGCATCGTAAAAGCGGCTATAAGCCCCACGAATGACGGTCCTGTCGTTCAGGCGATAGGCCAGGCCAAGCCGGGGTGCCCAGTCAGCCAGCGAGTTGTTCATCACGCGTAGACTCGGGCTGACGTAGGCATTCGGAGGAAGGCCGCCCGGAGCAGGTGTGCTCGACGCGGTGTAGGTGCCGGTAGGAATGCAGGGCGCGCCCTGGGTTGCCGAGCAGTTGGGCGGAAGCGCGTTGAGCTCATACTGGCCGGTGATGGGATTGGCGTTGCCGGTGTAGTAGTTGCCGCCTTTGCCGGTGCCATAGATAGGCGTGAAGACCATGTCGTTGCGGAATCCCAGATTGATGGTGAGGCGGGGAGTCGCCTTGAACTGGTCCTCGATGTAGATCCCATTGATCCAGCCGCCCCAGACATCCTCGAAGATGTTGCGGTAGCTGGCTCCGTTCGGATAACCGAGCAGCAGAGACGCCCAGCTATTACCGCCGCTGCTACTTGCCCCAAGGCTTGAGGTCTGTTGCGGTTCGAAATCATCGCCGGCGTAGGCGATCGGTGAAGTGAAGTTGTTGGTTTCAAAGTCGGCGCCGGCCTTGATCGTATGCCTGCCCAGGATCTTGGAGAATGAGCCGCCAAACTGCCAGTCATCTCCCAACCCGGAGCCCTGCAACTGCGAACCACCCAGACCAATGTAACTGCCCGCCGTGTACTGGGGCGAATAGACTGTGTTGTTCAGGGTCATCCAGTATTTTGACATCCCATCTGACTGCAACTGCGATAAGAACGCCGAGTTTACGCCGTTCCAGGTAGAACCGGTGGTGGTGAACCCGTAGTTTCTGCCGAAATATACATCAGAAAAGGTTGACGGACTGTATTCGTGCGTCCAGTGCCCGATGTAGTTGTGGCCGGGGACATGCACGAAGGCACTGCCGATTGTATCCGTTGGCGATGTCTCAAACAGATCGAATTGGCTCAAGCGAAAATAGACCTGGTTGTTGTTGCCGAAGTTCTGGTCAACCCGAATCGTGCCTGAATTCTGAGTGTAATCGGTGTTTTGCGGGTAAAAGAGGTTCTCCCCGTTGACAATATTCGGGCTGCCTGTCGGGATGATTGACAGGAATAGCTGCGAGATCGCACTGAACCGGCTGCTCGGGATGCAGTTGGTATCGCCGCCGCAATAAGCCGGGTTCGGCTCGTTGTATTCCTGGGTGAAGCTTTGGCGTGTGTACTGCCCGTTGCTGAGGGTCGTTGTTTCCGGATCATAGATGGTTGCGCCGACGCCGCTGAAGTCTCCGGCGTTCATTGCCGCCGTGGGCGCCAGCGCTCCGGTTTCGCTTTTAGATGCGTACCTGTAGCCTTCCCATGCGGCATAGAAAAAAGTGCGATTCTTGCCGTTATAGAGTTTCGGAATCGAAAGCGGTCCGCCAGCCGAAGCGCCATATTGGTTCTGCCGAAGCGGCTCACGGGCCGCTTCAAAGTACCCGCGAGAATCCATATCCGAGTTGCGTAGGAACTCCCACAGAGCGCCATGGTACTGGTTGGTTCCGGATTTTGTAACCACGCTCACCTGGGCTCCGGCGGCCCCGCCATACTCGGCCAAATCGTTATGGCCCTGGCTCTTGAACTCCTGAATCGCGTCAACGATGGGCGCATAGTTATACGTTCCAGACAGCGTGTTCAAGTCGTTGGCGCCATCGAGTATAAACATGTTGCTGCGGTTTCGAGCGCCGTTGACTGCCGGGAAACTGAATTGGCCAATCGACGCACCGTTCCATCCGCCGCCACCGCCCGAGTTCTGGTCGGTGTTCAGGTTGACGGTGCCCGGCGTGATGGTCAACAACTGGGTGAAGTTGCGGCCGTTCAAAGGCAGATCGTTCATTTCCTTCGGCGTAACCACCGTACCCAGTTCCGAGGTCGAAGTTTCCAACGCGGGAGCGGCGGCGTTCACGGTTACGGTACTCGTCGTCGTCCCGACTTTCAGTTGAAAGTCGAACGTCGCGGTCTGGCCAACCAGCAGGGTTACCGGCGGCTGCGACACCGTGGCAAATCCGGTTGAGGACGCCTGCATGCTGTAGGTGCCGGGCACCACGCTCGGGAAGTCATAAATACCGTCGGTGTTGGTTGCCGTTCTTCTCGCCACTCCCGTATCGACGTTTCTCAACTCAACCTGTGCATTGGGAATTGCAGCGCCGTTTGGATCCTTGACGACGCCGGTGACGTTCGCAGTTGCCTGTTGGGCCATGGCGGCCGGGACCATCCAGCATGCAACGCTCAAAAGCGTTAGAAGCAGTTCGATATGCCGGCGCCTGTTCCGGTGCTTTCCGTTTTGCGTTCTCATAGGACCTCCATGAAAGAGTAGGTTTGTGCGTCAGGTAGGTCGGGGAAAAACTCGTCACCTTGAAATGGCAACGCCAGCGCCGGATTCATACTTGGGGTTGACGGCGCTATCAACAATAACGGTTACGCTATCGAAAATAACGGTTACGTTATCGTTTACGGAACAGATGGTATTCCTCGGTATCGCCCTTGTCAAGGAATTTTTCATTAAGGGCCGGCGGTCACACCTGTCACGGATGCAAGTCTCTCACTAAATCGTAGTTACAAAAACGGAACCGCTATTCCGGTCCTCCGAGAAGGCCCTTCAACTCTGCTCTACAAGTCGCCCGTGTCGAAAATAGATGAAGGCAAAGCAAGACACTTCGTCTCCGGCAAGTCGGCGTTGAATGCTTCCAGACCAAATCCTGGTGCTGCGGGCCCACCGCGAAAGTATCTTCGGAGCAGTCTCGAAACGGCGGTGTTTCGTTCCGTTCCATTGAGATTCCCGATGGCGCTGCCCATGCGACCCTGCGCGCAGAGACAGTCCGCGTGGCGCCCGCGCCTCGACACCACCGGAGCGATTCCCCGAGCAGTGTCGTTGTACCATGTCCGCAAGAGGTAAATAAGTTGCGATTCCGGCGGCTTCGCTTTCATCCCCTGCGCTCATTCCTGTCTGTCACGTTTCAAAGATATAAAGGTCTATGGTTCCGGTCCGTTTTTCTGCTGCCGGCAGTTTCCACTTTGCTCGTTCTCGTACTGGGCGTTTCCCCGGAAGCGGTAATCGCCGCAGGCCAGCAGGCGCAGGCATCAGGCGGAGAAATGACCAATGCCGGTCAGCAGACGGCGGTATTCGATAGTCAGCACCGTCCCATCACTGCCGGTGGCTTCGTAAAGACGGGTCCGATTGTGTTCATCGATGCAACAGAAAAGGCAGGACTCTCGAAGTGGCGGAACGTAACCGGCACGCCTGAAAAACGAGTGATCATTGAGGCGAAAGGCTCTGGCGTTTGCCTTCTCGATTACGATAACGATGGCTGGCTCGATATTTATCTGGTGAATGGGTCGACCCCGGAAGCTCTGGTGGGGAAGGCGCCTTCGCCGCATGCGGCGCTGTTCCATAACAATCATGACGGCACGTTCACCGACGTGACCGCGAGTGCAGGCGTGGCCAACGACCGATGGGGAACAGGTTGCGTTGTCGGCGATTACGACAACGACGGCTGGCCCGATCTCTACGTAACCAATGTCGGGGCCAGCCGGCTCTATCACAACAATCACGACGGCACGTTTACCGATGTCGCAGCGCGGGCCGGAGTGGCTCTCGACGAAGGTTCGGCCGACGTGGTGACTGACCACACCGGCGCCACTTTTGGGGACTACGACGGCGACGGCAAACTCGACCTGTTTGTGGCCGGCTATATTGATCTCGACCTGAAAAATGCGCCGCTCTCCGGATTGAAGAGCGCCGGGTACGATTTCTGCCAATATCGCGGCATCCAGGTGATGTGCGGTCCGCGCGGCCTTCAGGGAGCGCACGATCATCTCTTCCACAACAATGGCGACGGTACCTTTGTCGACGTCAGTAATAAGCTGGGCGTGGAAGGCGCCACCGGTTATTACGGGCTCGATGCGCTGTTTGCCGACGTGAACAACGACGGCAAGCCCGACCTCCTCGTTGCCAACGACTCCACGCCGAACTATTTGTATATGAACCAGGGGAATGGCACCTTCAAAGACTTGAGCTACGAAAGCGGATTCGCTCTCAACGGAGACGGACGCGAGGCGGCCAATATGGGACTCGCCGTGGGAGACTACGAGAACAACGGACATCTCTCGGTGGTGAGCACAACCTTCTCAGATGATTACCCCATACTTTTCCGGAACGATGGTCGAGGGGCCTTCACCGATGTCAGTTATCCGTCCGGAATTGCCCAGTCTTCTATCCCCTTTGTGAAATTTGGCGATGGATTCCTCGATTACGACAATGACGGCTGGAAAGATCTGTTCATCGTAAACGGCCACGTCTATCCACAGGTCGATCAGCATTCGGAGTGGGGGCAAAGCTACGCCCAACGGCCGCTGCTTTATCACAATCTGGGCAACGGAAAATTCGAGTTGGTGCCTGCGGTCGAGGGAACAGGACTGGCAGTGCTTACGGTAGGCCGCGGCGCAGCGTTTGGAGATCTCTTCAACAACGGCAAAATCGACGTGGTCATCAACGGCCTGGACGGGGCTCCGGTGCTGTTGCGCAATGTCAATCCCGATCATCATCACTGGGTAGAAATAAAGCTTGTCGGCGGACCGAAAAGCCCCCGCGACGCGGTCGGCACAACCGTCTACCTGACTGCAAATGGCGTACGTCAGCGGGGAGATGTTCTGAGTGGTGGCAGTTATCTCTCCTCAAACGACATGCGTGTTCACTTCGGCCTGGGAGACACGGACAAGGTCGATCAGGTCGAAATTCACTGGCCCAGTGGCGCGTTGGAAAAGGTGATGCTGCCCGCCGTTGACCGCATCTATACCATCACCGAAGGTAAAGGCGTTACCGGCGCGATGTGTAGCGGCAAGCCCTGCGACCCGTTTCATTGAGTTCGCCGTCTGCGGACAACCCGGGGAACGAGGGATCGTCGTCAATATCGTAGTCCTCGTCGTTCTGATGAAAGTCGTCTTGTTGATTTCAACCCGCAAAATCGCAAACGGGAAGTCCTTCGCAACTGCAGCCGGCAGTGGAACAGATCTCCGGATCGCTTGATCGCCAATTTGCTTTAGACTTTTGCATTTGGCTGTTAGCCAAGGTTGGCAGAATTGCGACGGAGGGTTATTATTCGTTAACGTTAGCGTTTCCGAAAAACACCGAGATGAGGGAGAGAGTTGGCAATGATCCGTCGAGTTGGACACTTTTTAATCCTGGCCGGGTTGCTGATGCCGGCAACCGGAGTATGCGCGGCACAAGGGAACACGAAATATGAGCCGACGCTTGCGTCGCTGGACAGTCATCCGCTGCCGCAGTGGTATGCAGGGGCGAAGTTGGGCATCTTCATCCACTGGGGACTGTACTCGGTGCCGGGCTGGGCTCCGCTGTCGCATCCCGAGCACGACTTTTCGAGCGCGGACTACATCAAGAACAACCCCTACGCGGAGTGGTATCTGAACGTCATGCGGATTCCGGGGTCGCCGACCCAGGCATATCACAACGAACACTACGGGGCGAATTTCAGTTACTACGACTTCGCCCCCATCTTCAACCGCGAATCGAAAAAGTGGAACCCCGATGAGTGGGCAAGAATCTTTCGCGACGCCGGCGCGCGCTACGT
>JASHVU010000446.1 GCA_030044455.1 Acidobacteriaceae bacterium
GCTCGGGCTTACCGCTTGGCGATCTTCAATAAAGTCGCCCAGGTGCGAGTCTTCCTCTTCGCCGATCGGCGTTTCAAGCGAGATGGGTTCCTGCGCGATTTTGAGCACCTTGCGCACCTTGGCCACAGGAATATCCATGCGCCGCGCGATCTCTTCGCTCGAGGGCTCGCGGCCCAGCTCCTGCACCAACTGGCGGCTCGTCCTGATCAGCTTATTGATCGTCTCGATCATGTGCACCGGGATGCGGATCGTCCTAGCCTGGTCGGCAATGGCGCGGGTGATCGCCTGGCGGATCCACCACGTCGCATATGTCGAAAACTTGTAGCCGCGCCGGTACTCGAACTTGTCCACCGCCTTCATCAGGCCGATGTTGCCCTCCTGAATCAGGTCGAGGAACTGCAATCCGCGGTTGGTGTACTTCTTCGCAATCGAAACCACCAGTCGCAGGTTAGCCTCGATCAGCTCGCGCTTGGCCTGCTCGGCGTCCATGTCGCCCTGGATCATTTCGCGCTGCGTGCGCTTCAGCTCGCCGATCAACACGCCCGCGTCGGCCTCAATCTTTTCGAGATCCGTCCGGCAATTTTTCTGCTGCCTGCGATACTCCTTCTTCAGCTCCTCGCTCTTCGAAGCTTCCCACTTCTGCTCGAGCGAACGAATCTGCCGCTCCAGCGTGCGCATCGTGTCTACGGTCTTGTTGACCTTGTCGAGCAGCCGCTTGCGCTCCATCGGCGTGTACTTCAGCTCGCGAACAATCCGCGAGATGTACACCTTTTCGCGTGCGATGGCCCAGCGCAGCCGCCGCGATTCCTTCACTTTTGCCTTGGTCGCAGGCAATGCCAGCTTCTCATCAAGCTGTGCAATCTTTTTCTGGTGCTTCACCAGCGCGTCGGTCCGCGCTACCGTGGCTTTTACGCGAGCCTGCACCACTTCCTCGGTCAGCTCTTCCTCGTCGAAGACCACAACTTCTTTCACGTTGCGTACGCCGCGCTTCAGGTCTTCGCCCAGCGCCGCGATTTCTCGAATCACGATCGGCGAACGCGAAATCGCCTTCATCACCCGCATCTGGCCGCGCTCAATGCGCTTGGCAATCTCAACTTCACCCTCGCGCGTAAGCAGCGGCACCGTGCCCATCTCGCGCAGATACATGCGCACCGGGTCATTGGTCTTTTCTAGCGTGCCCGGCGTCAGGTCGAGTTCAACGTCTTCGCCCTCTTCGAGCTCAAAGTCCTTGTCGCCGGGGAATTCAGGGCCTTCCCGCAAGTCAATGCCCTGACTGCCGATCGTGGTCAACAGATCGTCCATATCGTCGGCAGTGCCAACGTCATCGGGGATCATGTCATTCACGTCGCCGTAGGTAAGGTAGCCCTTCTCCTTGCCGGTTTCGATCAGGTTCGTAATGTCGTCTTCAAACTTGTCGTCAATCGCCAACTCTTTTCCACCCTCTTCAGTCACGCCGGGGAACCCCTCCGCGCGGCAGACCAATTGAATTCTTGCCTTGCAATCGCACACTGCAAACTGCAAGGACTTTGATGCCGCGAGCCGGACCTATGCCCAGGAATGGTTTCGCAGCCGCACAAAGTTTCTTTCGCCGAGTCGCTTATCGGCGCCGGAAACGCTCCTTAGCCCGCAAATACTCCGGGAGAAATTCTCCCAAGGCGCACGAAAGACACGTCCCCGCTCGTTTCGCTTCTTTTGCTCGGAACAGGATGCAAGCGCCTTCAGGTTTCGCCTGGGTCGCCCGCGAGCCGCAGCTCATGTGTGGGGCAAAGGGGGCGCGCATCCCTACAGAGACTTCAAGAATATCACAGCCTATCTCGCTGAAAAAGCGAAAAATGAGCCCATCTTCCGGCCCCGGACGTACCCCGACAGACTGCCTCGGATCGGGCTCACTACCGAGCTTTCCTTTCTGCCCCGATCCTGCTCCTGTTAATTAGACGCAACCGTCCCGCATTACGACGCAAACTTGCGTATTTCAGGTGACTTGGCACCCGTATATCCGGCTGTTTGGTACTCTCTCTCGGCAAATGCCTGATTTCTGTTAAACTCTCGCCGTTCCCCACTAAAGGAGCTTCCTGTGAGCCAAATGGAAGTTGTTCGCCTTCGGAGAACTTTGTGGGTACTGTGCCTTTCGTTGTCACTAGCCTGCCTGGGGGCAAATGGCCAGGCGGGAACTGACGCCTACGACATATTCAACTGCGCAGGCCGGGGCGAGCTGGACCGGGTAAAGGCACTGCTCGAAAGCGGAACCGATGTCAACTCCAAAAGCCAGAATGGCGGGACAGCCCTGGAGTATGCTGCTGCCTTTGACAAGATTGATGTGGTGCGTCTGCTCCTCGATAAAGGCGCCAACATCAATACCCAGGACAGTCACGGTGCGAGTGCTCTGAATTTGGCATCCGAACAGGGCCACCTTGACGTAGTTCAGGTGCTGCTCACCAAAGGCGTCAATATCAATCTCCAGGACAATCGAGGTGAAACCGCCTTGATTGAAGCCGCTCAGCGCGGCTACGTCGAAATCCTGAATGCCCTGCTTGCCCATGGAGCAGATGACAACATCCCGACGCATGATGGCTGGACCCCTCTGATGTGGGCATCCGATGCAGGCCACACCGATGCGGTGCGCGCGCTCATCGACGGCAAAGCCCAGGTGAACGCCAAAACCAGCAACGGGGAAACCCCGTTGATGTTGGCCGCGAAAGGTGGCCACCTGGATGTGGTGCGCGTATTGATTGCCGCCAAAGCTGATGTGAACGCTAAGACCGTCGACCGTGGCGACACCGCCCTCTTCTTTGCGGCGTCTAGCGATTACGTCGATGTGGTGCGGGCGCTGCTCGATGCCGGTACAGACGTTGAGGCCCGGATGCCTCATGGCTCGACCGCGCTGATGGTGGCCTCGGAAGATGGCCAGGTTGAATTGGTCAAGCTGCTCCTGGCTAGAGGGGCTAACACCAATGCCAGGGACGACTTAGGCCAAACCGCGCTCATGCTGGGTTCCCTAACTGGACACCTCGACGTGGTGCAGGCATTGCTGGCCAACGGAGCCAATGTCAACGCAAAAAGCAACGACGGCACGACGGCCCTTGATGCGGCCAAAGAGAAGAAGGACTCAAGCATCATCGCCGCACTCATCAAGGCAGGAGCAAAGCAGTGATGCCCTCGAATGAATAATCTCTCTAGAATACCTATTCTCAAAATAGCTATTCTCGCGTATCATCCCTCCATGGCCAAGAATCCCGAACACCGCGACCTCTTCCCCGGCGCACTCGAAGTCATGATCCTGCAGTCACTTAGCCTCAGGCCCATGCACGGATACGCCCTCGTCAAGCACATCAAGCAGGTCTCCAACGACCTCCTCCAGGTGGAAGAAGGCTCGCTCTACCCCGCCCTCCAGCGCATGCTCCGCGAGGGCTGGCTCGAAACCAGCGAGGGGGTCAGCGCCAAGGGCCGCCCCACCCGCATCTACCGCCTCACCGACGCCGGTCTGCGTCATCTGGATCAGGAAGTCGCCAGCTTCGAAAAGATGTTCGCCGGCATCACCCGCGTTCTGGCCGTCGCCAAAACCTAGAGCCTTTCGAGCAGCTTCTTTCGAATCGTCCCAGGAGTTCTCCATGCCTCTGTTGTCCCGGCTGTTCTTGCGCAAGCGCCGCTACAACGACATTTCCGTCTCCATTCAGGAACACATCGCTGAGCGCGTCGACGAACTGGAAGAGCAGGGAATGCCTCACGCCCAAGCCAAGCAACGGGCCCGCCGCGAATTCGGCAACGTTGCGCTCATCCACCAGCGCAGCCGCGAAGTGTGGCAGTGGAGGTGGTTAGAGCAAATCGGCGCCGACTTGAAGTTTGCATGGCGCCAAATCGTCAGGTCGCCGCGCTTCACCATTGCCGTCATCGCCACTCTGGCAATTGGAATTGGCGCGCAAACCACCATCTATAGCGTGATTCATGCAGTTCTCATTGACCCGTTTCCCTATCGCGACGCGATGCGCATGGTGCATTTTCACCTCTACGACAAGGATCCGGTTCCCGACGATCTC
>JASHVU010000041.1 GCA_030044455.1 Acidobacteriaceae bacterium
CCCTGGAGGGACGAGATAGGCTGGCTTTCAAATCGAAACTCGCTGTCGTAGTCATCCTCAATAATCCACGCGGATGAGCGCCTCGCCCACTCCAGCAGTTGCAATCGACGTGAAATGCTCATGGTAACGCCCAGCGCGTAGTGATGAGAGGGCGTGACAAATGCCGCACGAGCCCTGCCTGCGTGCTCGATGCCGAAGTCGACGTCCAGGCCTTCTTCGTCGACAGGCACAGGCCTGATTTTGCAGCCGGATCCACGCAGGATCGAGCGCACCAGCCCATAGCAGGGCTCTTCGATCCAGACTTGGTCGCCGGGATTGAAGAGAACTCGAGCTGTAATGTCGAGCGCCTGTTGGGAACCGGAGACGATCATTACCTGATCGGGATCGCAGCGAACTGCGCGCGAGGTGGAGAGATAGGTGCAGATGGCTTCGCGGAAGGGTCTGAGGCCCAGAGGATCGATGTGATGAAAAGCGTGGAAGCGTGGTCTGCGGCTGTTGCGCGCCACCAGCTTTGACCAAACTTCAAAAGGGAACAGATCGATGGCCGGCTGATGAACGGCGAAGGCCCCCCAGCCATGTCGCCACGGAGTCCGTTCGTAACGCGGGAACAACGAGACCTGCCTCGAGACTGTACGGGCACCGGCCGGCGCTTCGATGGCGCGGCTGGATTGCCGGTGATGATTGCGCAGGGATGCGGCTATGAAGGTTCCTGCGCCGACGCGGCTCTCGAAGAATCCCTCCGCACTGAGCTGTGAATAGGCATCGAGAACAGGGAATCGGGAAATCCCCAGGGCCGATGCCAGCGTGCGGCTGGAAGGAACCTGTTGTCCTGGAGTCAGCCCCCCTCGCAGGATTGCTTCGCGAAAGCCGGAGTAGACCTGGCGGTGGAGAGGTGTAGCAAGATCCCGATTGATGGGGATGAGGGGGACGATTCCGGAGACGAAATGGGCCATTTCCCGCGTCCTAGTGGTTATGGAGGAATATGAGCTTCTGGTCAAAACGGGATGCCAGTTTTGACACACTGGAAGTTGGACGCAGCGGCGCGGAAAAGGGCAACCACGACCTGCGGAAGCCTCCTGAGAACGCAGCCTTGTCATGCGCGAGTTAACTGAGAGGGGATTTCATTAAAAGCCTTATTTCTGCAGGATTCCGGAATGCCGCTCGACACCCCAAGTCCCATATCCCATTGTTATTGTTCGCCGAGTTCATTTTGTGAGCGACCAAATCCGGGTTGTCGAAGTCGAGGCAACAGGTTCATCCGAACTGTGCGATGGCGCCGTTTCCTCGAGGAAACGTGCCGACGATGCAAATCATTTGAGCTTTTGAAGAATATCGAGTAACAAAGGGGCCACGTTTGCAGGCGAAGACCAAGAGCGGCCGTTGAAAGCTTTTCAGCCCGTTTGTCGAAGGCGGGTAAGGTGCAGTGGACCGGCATAACGGCGCATTCGATTCTCCATCAGGCAGTCTTGAGATGCAGTTAGATGACCGTTGTCGACTGTGGCACAGACTCGAAATCATCGAAAGTGGAGACCTGTCTGCGAACGGACGATTCAGGCGAGGTGAAGACTCCCATCGACGCGAGATCCCGGTGATTTGAGGCCCTGAGGATCGCGCTGTTTATAACGACTGAACCGGCTCAAGTTCCGATAAAATGGACTTGAGGCATCTCTCTCAATGGAATCTGAAGAGCTTTCAGGACAACCCCCGAAAACAGAGACATCGAGCGCGTCATCGCGGGACATGGATTTGTTGGATTTGTTGATCGTTCTTTCCAGCCGCCGAAGGCTTATATTCGGGGTTACGATGTCGGCGGCAATTCTGACTGCTGTCATAGTGTTCCTGATTCCCAATAAGTACACGGCCATGACGGTCCTTCTCCCTCCAAACCAGAACTCATCGGGCGGTTCTGCAATGTTAAGCCAACTCACCGGGTCTTCAGTGCTAGCTTCGGCGGCAGGTTCCAGCCTGGGTATTAGGAATTCAGGAGATATGTATGTCGCATTGTTTCGCACCCAAACTGTCGAAGATTCACTTATTCAGCGATTTGGCTTGATGGCACGGTATCGCGTGAAGTCGATGTCGGAGGCGCGGAAAGCATTTGAATCTCACTCTACCGTTCTCCTTGGTTCCAAGGATGGACTAATCCGAATCACGGTAACGGATCGTGATCCCAAGATGGCCGCCGATATCGCCAACGGTTATGTGGACGAATATAAAAAGCTAACTGAGAATCTGGCAATTACTGAGGCATCTCAGCGTCGGTTGTTTTTTCAGCACCAGCTACTCGAAGCAAGCAACAATCTGGCTTCAGCCGAAGAGGCAATGGAACGGACTGAAAACACGACCGGGGTCGTACAAGTGGATAGTCAGGTCCGATCGCTGATTGAAGAAGCGGCAAGCATGCGCGGACAAATCGCGGCCAAGGTAGTACAGTTGCAGGGCATGCGTTCCTACGCCACCGAGGATAATCCGGAAATTGTTACGGCTGAGCAGCAACTCGCGGCTCTCAGGGCCCAGCTTGCCGAACTCGGGGGAACTGACAAGGATCCGGAATCCGACCTTATCGTCCCGAAGGGCAACATCTCTCAGGCTTCGATGGAGTACATCCGCAAACTTCGCGATGTAAAGTACTACGAGACCATCGAGGAACTCATCGCCAGACAATTTGAAATGGCGAAGCTGGATGAAGCGCGACAAGGAGCCGAGACCCAGGTGGTGGATGTGGCCACACCTCCCGACCACAAGTCGTCACCCAAGCGCACAATTCTCACTTTTCTGGCCGCATTGGCTGCACTGATTACGTCTGTCCTATACGCGCTCTTTTCGGTAGGGATTTACCGGATGAGCCAGGATGCTGAACAAAAGAGGAAGTTGCAATATCTTCGTCAATCTTTTCTGCCGAGAAAGTAAGCTGGTCGTGTGTATCGTCGATTGGCCGGCAAAGACATCAGGATGATAACTGTTTTCATCAGGGCAGTATAGGTTCCTCGTATAAAGCCAAGTAGGAATAGCGCTATGACCATGACTCTATCAAGATCCCGATTTGCCGTGGCGACAAGAGTCGTGGTAATGCTTCCGGCTGTAATGTTTTTTCTTTCGCGGCAGCTGGTATCGAATTTAACTGGAATAGGGAAAGATGCACTCACAGTAATCCTCGTTTTCGGTTTGGCGATCGTCGCGCTCATTTCGTTGGTGCTTCGTCTCTTTGAATCGCGACCGGACTTTCTTAAGATCGACGCGCTTGTGTTCATTCAGTTCACTCTGGCATTGGGGGGGTGTTTTTTTTATATATTGTCCGGCATAAGTCAGCCCAGCGAAGCCGTCTACAGTATATATGTATACGCTGTAGCTCCATTTCTGCTGTATTGCGGGTTCATGTTTGCGAGACTCAATAACTTTTGGAAGCAAGCTCTGTCCTGGAGTTGCATTGGCGCTTATAGCATCATGCTGGTAGCCGCCTGCTTTGAAGTAATAGGTATCGATTATTGGCTATTCGCGGATGAAAAATGGATCATACAGAGGAATTTCCTCGGCTTCGGACGCGCAACAGGGCTTTATGGCACCCAGATAGATTTCGGCTGTCTGTCGTTTTCATTTTTTTGCATTTCTTTTTATCGCGCTCACCGGGAAAGAAAAATGCGATATGTGGTGTTCTGCGTCATGACGGCCCTGGGAGCCCTACTGTCTATGAGCAGGGTTTGGATCTTTGCAACGCTAGTCGTTCTGATGTTTCCGTTTCTGAGACGGCAGTCGGTGAAGCAGTTACTGCTGTCATTTGCTCTGCTGTGCGTATTGGGGTTCCTGATGATACCAGCCGCGAATTCACTTGGACTTTCTCAAATCATCTTTTCTCAAGATGCACTTACTCAGCAATCGAACGCGAATCGAGCCGACTATTTCCATCAGGCTCCGCAGTGGCTTCTTGAAGACTATCCATTGGAAGGAACGGGGCCCGGCACGCAGACCGGACCTGATCCGCTAGGAAGGAAATTCATCGGGGATTTTTTGTGGCTGGGAATGTTGATTGACTTTGGAACCTGTCTGGGATCGTTGCTGGTCGTACTGCGGTTACTGCTAATACTTATAATCCTGCGGAGCTGTCTTAAAAGTGATGTGCGAAGATTATCGCAACAAGTAACTGTGGCGTTTTGCCTTGCAATGTTCCTGTCTTCTTTTCTCGACAGCACATATGCGCATCTCGTGACCCTTTCATTGTTTTACATGGTATGCGGCGTAGCGTTATTTGAGAATTATCGCGCCTATCCGCTTCCGGTTCAGGTAAGAACTTACGGAATACCGGGGGCCGCAGGGGCTCTGGGGCATTGAATGTTCATACTGAGCGCTGGCGATCATGACACTTAAACATACCTTCCGGCTTGTCTTTCTCAATCTGAGGAGAGGCGGGCGACGATGCAGGGAGGGCGGGAAACGCTCCGTGGCCAGAACTATTACAATCGCCCAAGTCAAGCTATGGATGGCGACGGAAGTCTTCGCAATCAGAGTGCATGCGTCAATCTCTAATCAGCAGATCTTTGCACATGCTTTGAATTCCAAGTGAATATTTGAAATATCCTGGACTGGTAGATAACACCTTGCAGGCACGGGGAAGCAATCGTTCAGGCAAGTTGGCGCGGGTGGTCAGGTGTTTTATTTTACCCTGCAATGCCCTAGCCGCATCTGGGTGCAGGTCCCGGGTAAGGGCGGACCAGTGATCGAATAGATATTGGAATCGCTGTATTTGGAGAGCGTAGTAACTGCGGCCTCTTTGAAAGGATTCAGGAATGCGCTTCAGATTTGATTCGGGTCCGACGCCTACCTGCTGGGTTGCGTGGATGCGATAGTTGATGAGGGGTTCGCCTGTCGCTGCCACGCCGGAGCAGGCAACAAGATTCCACGCGATCCACGCATCATGGATCCAATTCTCTGGAATGGGTAGCAGAAATTCACGCGAAGCGGATCGAATCATCAATGTGGCGCCCGTGACGACATCCCGCTTCAAGAGCACTTTCATCAATTCTCGTTCAATATGCACGCCTTGGCGAACTTTGCCCGCAAATCCTATCTGGGGCCAAAGACGGCGGTTCAGAGCGTTCGACCGTTCATCAATCAACCACGCATCGGAAAAAACGCCATCAAGCGCAGGATCCCGGATCAGGATGTTTGTCTGATATTCGATTCGTTGTGGACACCAGACATCATCCTGGTCGGACAACGCAATAAATTGCCCGTTGCACAAATTGATTGCGTTCTCGAAATTCTTGGAGACCCCAAGGTTCTTCTCATTGCGGACCAGCCGGACTTCAAAAGGCGCGGTTAGGCAGAACTGCTCAATAATGTCGATGGTGTCGTCGATTGAACCGTCGTCGCAAATAACAAGCTCAAAGGGCAGTAATGTTTGCTGAGCAATGCTGTCGAGCTGTTCGCGAAGAAACCGCGCGCCATTGTAAGTGCAAAGTGAAACTGAAACTCGATACGAATGATCCTTTGGTTCCATTTTTTGCACGATCATGCTACGCGCCCGAGTCACTCGTTGGTCACTCACTCAACCGTTAATGAGATCTTGCCACAATTGCCTGTTATTATCTGGATCGCAAATCGGTCGTGCCCATTCTCTGCAATTTGCAGAGATGGCTTGGCGAGAATGAATGTCAAGCGAACAATAAGCCTCAATTTGATTGACAAAATCCTCAGCGGATCGGACGTAAACGCCCGCTTCTAGAAGTTGATCGACATCGGGTAACCCTTCCACAACCTCCGCGGTGGTCACAATCGGCACGCCTGCGGAAAGGGATTCGAGGGCCTTATTCGGCGAACCAACGCTAACGCGAAGAGGCAAGATAGACAGGTCCGACTTGGCAACTTCTTCTTCAATTACAGGAACGAATCCGGTAAAAGCGAGACCTGGGAATTGCCTGCGAATCTGCGGTGGGCATGAACCTATTATCCGCAACTCGTATTTGTCCGGATCCAGTTTCGGGATAATTCGATCGTGCAACTCCCTGAGGGCCAGGATATTTGCGGTGTACGACAACTTGCCGTGAAAGGACAGGACAAACTTACTGCGATCGGCCAGAGGGCCGAGCTGCCCAACTGTGGGCACGGGAGGAAGCCACGCCCTTATTTGAGGTCGGACACCCAGTTCCTTTAGATGTGACGCTTCTCGCGCTGCGGTCACAAGAACCATTGCGGCGGCATTACAGGCGTCGCGTTCGTGGCGAGGCAAGAGCATCGCGTCAAGCCGATACAGGAATCGCTTTTTCCCCGGGCAGTGTTGGCCAAGTATCCGGGCCAGGTTCGAATAACAGTCAACGCAATCGTAAATGATTCGAGAGTGGTTGACTTTCAATCGATGCAAGGGCAAACGTTCAACATAAATTGCAGAGTATCTATCGGTTCCAATTGACTGCAAGAAAGAAATGAGGCGGCTCGAGTTGTAGAACTCGTGTTGAATCGGATGGCCGCGGAGTATGCCGATTGCGATCCTGAGTATCCGTGCGGCTTTCGAAGCGTTGGGCAGCGCCCAAATGTTTCGTATTCCCGGCGGCAATGCCGGCGAACCACCGTCATTCAAGTACACGACGTCGAGAGGCGCAATTCGAAGCAGTTCTCGAATGGCCTCGCATGAGCGAATTCTGATTCGATTCGGAGTGAAGGGGAATACTGCGAGGATACTCTTATCTTCAAGCGGAGAGATGTTGGAACACTCAAGAATATCACTCATATGCGCGCACGATATCCGTCAAGAACTCCGCGCCACGAAATCAGAATCTGTTTCGAGGAACGGTGAGAGAAGAACAGGAGCTGCAAAGATCGCGCGACACCAAATTTGGCTATGAACCATATATCTCGTAGGACAGGTAGGCCAAGATGAAGCTTTCTCATGCAGATTATGCGATTCTTCGTATTCTCGTAGAGATATAGATCCGAGTAGCGCCCCTTTTCCCCTGAACCAACGTCGTGGCACATGCTTTGCGCCAGAATGACAAGTTCGGTCCCGAGTCGCTGGGCACGTATGCTGAGATCCATGTCCTCAGCATACATGAAGAACCGTTCATCGAATCCGCCCAGATCACGAAACAGACCAGCAGGAATCAGTAGGCAGCAACCCGAAATAAATTGAGTGCTCCTCCGGGCACCTTCGAAATCGTCGCGATGAACTTTCAAATTGCCTGTAACAGAGGAGAATGTCCCTCCGGAGAACCACACCCCTCCGTCACGATTCGACCTGATTTTACAAGAGACAATTCTGCCCGGGCTAGCGTTCTCGGCCAGCTTGACTACTGCATTCAAGTCATCCAAGTGCAGATCGTTATTTAGAATAAGAAAGCTATCGCCGTCCGCGTGGTCGCGAAGCTTGAAATTGAGGTTATGTCCGGCCCCGAAGCCTGGGTTGTGCGGGGATGCCGCGAAATGAATTGGAATTTCGCTTGACCCGATCGCGGCTTTCATATCCTCAATCTCAGAAGTCTCTGAGTTGTCCCGCACCAGGATTTGGCATTCAATAGATCGACAGGCTCCAATGAGTTCGGATACGAACCGGCTGGTCGCACGGGAGTTCCGATAATTGATGATGCTAATCGTGAGCATTTTCGGCTGCATCCGAACCCGAGGAGCGCCGTCAATCAATGATGAAAGACAGTTTCCTGAGGGATAGATTGATGAGGGAGGTTTGGACCTGCGTCCGTCGATAGATATCTACCTGATTCAGGTCCTCTCGCTTTGAGGCGCATGATTGGGTTCAATGTACATCAAGCCTGGATTTCGAGCAAGTGGCTTCGTGGTTGAAGGATTCTGCAGTCCAACGACGAAAGCCGACAGGCTAAGGCAACTGGAATTGACCCGCATTCAGGAAGGTTTTCGAGTACTTTGACTGATGTCGATCGATCTGTTTTTGCTCGTTGGTGCCGGCCGAAGGGAGGAGCTCCTTCGCGCTCAGTTTGCAGACCGCGAGCATCGCCGTCAGGATTTCAAGGTTTTTTGAGGCGGCCGATGCGCCGCAACACTATTCGGTCATTATTAGGGCCTTCTTACCAATATTCGGTGCAAGACTGACTGTCAATGCCAGTGCTGTGGGATAACGACGCATGACGGATTGTATCGAAGTCTGGCGCAACTCAGACGATGCTACAATCGAGATACGAAATCCGGTTTTGGCGGAAGACCGCAATGTTGTTAGTCGCCTTAAGAGAGAATCGACGGCAGACGTCCCAGTGGATTCTCAGTGCTTGCCTTTCGACATGACGAGCCCATATTTGCCGGGGTTTGTTGCATGCTCAATCGTTTTGAATATGGCAGAATTAACGCCCGATCTTAGGCCGATCGATCCAAGATCCGAGCGTGTCTTTAGGAGTTTGTGAGCTGGTGAGCATCAACGTAAATCCCATGTCGCCGCTGCTGACCATTGCGATTCCGACCTACAATCGGTCAAAGTATTTGGAGCGGCTTCTGACTTCGCTGGCGGAACAGGGAGAGTTCAAATCGGAAATCGAGATCATCGTATCCGACAATGCCTCTCCTGATGAGACATCTGAGGTGGTAGATCGATTTAAATCAAATGGCCTTACAATTCGATATCTCAGGAATGAATCGAATATTGGACCAGACGCGAATTTTCTCCAGTGCTACGAAGCGGCAAACGGTAAGTACGTATGGATCTTCGGAGACGACGATTTCATAAAGCCGGGAGGAATCGCTACGGTTCTTTCCCATCTGAGGGGCCATGAATACGACTTGGTGCACGTTGCAACGGTCCCTATCACTGACTCGCCACTTCCTTACATTGAAAAGAAGCAGTTAGACGCTGAGGTCTTTGATCGCGCAGACCTTCTGGCTCGGCGCATTCATATCGACTTCACATTTATAAGTGCCAACATCGTTAACAAGCACAGGATTTCTTCGGTTCCTCACGCCCCTTTCTCCGCATTGATCGGCACTTATCTGATCCAACTAGGGTGGATCTGCGCTGCCCTTGATCATCATCGTTGCAGCCTTTGGATCCGCGACCGGATCGTCGCTGGTCTCATTGATAATTCCGGGGGGTATCGCCTTTGTCAGATTTTCGGGTCGAATCTCAAACGAATTACTGAGGAGAGAATCCGATCAACCCAAACTCGCAGAGCCATTCAAAACGGAGCACTGCAGAGATTCTTTCCACCATTCTTGTTGGCCCAGAAGGCAGGGGGTGGGAAGTTTGTGCACGAGGATCCTCACCAAGCTCTTGTACCAGTGTTTGGAGATAACTTCCGCTATTGGTTTTTCGACTTCCCTATCAATTGCATGCCACGCGTTCTGGCGCAAGGCTGGTTGCTGATTGTTCGCGTCATCAATCGAATTGACAAAATGATCGGATATCCGCTGCTTGGACACTGAGGAAAGGTTGGCTCGCGATAGTCAACCTTCCGACTAGTACTGGTTTTCGAGGCTGTTCGACTTACTGTGTTTCTAACATCCTTTAGTGCTGAATTTAACGGGTACTCGAACCCAAGGAGCGCCCTCAAATGGACTACCATCCCTTCGCCCTGCTACGATGAACTCGTCTTTGAGATTCTCAGGTGCGTCGGTCCGAGAGGTTGATGCAACGGTTGATTTGGGTTGATTCGATCTCTCAAGCTCACTCTTCCGTGGCGCCGGGCTCAATTCTGCGATGGCAAGAACCGGTACAACGATAGGGACAAATCACTATGACGGTCATGATTTCCGGGGGCACAACCGTGTGTCCCGCCTGCGGGGGCTCAGGGTCGTTCCTTCTCACAGCAACCGACTCGAATCGCAAAAC
>JASHVU010000447.1 GCA_030044455.1 Acidobacteriaceae bacterium
CGATACACCCGGCCACGTTGACTTCAGCTACGAAGTCTCGCGCTCATTGGCTTCCTGCGAGGGTGCGCTGCTGGTGGTCGACGCCAGCCAAGGCGTTGAGGCTCAGACCCTGGCCAACGCCTATCTGGCCATCAATCACGGTCTCGAAACCATCCCGGTCATCAACAAAATCGATCTGCCCTCGGCCGACATTCTCCGCACCCAGGAGGCCATTGAGCAGGCCGTCGGCCTCGACGCCACCGACGCCATTCCCGTCTCCGCAAAAACCGGACAGGGCGTGGAAGAAATCGTTGAGGCTGTCGTTCATCGCCTCCCGCCTCCGACGGGCGACCCCGAGGCGCCACTGCAGGCCCTCATATTCGATTCCTGGTTCGACGCCTATCGCGGCGTCATCGTGCTGGTCCGCGTCATGCAGGGCACCATGCGCAAGGGCCAGCGCATCCGGTTCATGTCGAACGGCACGGCTTACGAGATCGAATCCATGGGCGTGCTCTGCCCCAAGCCGGTGGAGATCGGCGAGCTTACGGCCGGCGAAGTGGGTTTCTTCGCCGCCACCATCAAAAACGTCGGTGACACCCGCATCGGCGATACCGTTACCGACGATACGCGGCCCGCTGCCACGGCCCTGCCCGGCTTTGAAGACATTAAGCCCATGGTATTCGCGGGACTCTACACCGTCGACTCGCACGAACACACGCTATTGCGCGACGCGCTTGAGAAACTCCGCCTCAACGACTCCTCGTTCTTTTTCGAGCCTGAAAGTTCGGTCGCCCTTGGCTTTGGCTTCCGCTGCGGATTTCTCGGCCTGTTGCACATGGAAATCATTCAGGAGCGGCTGGAGCGCGAGTACCAGCTGGACCTTATCACCACTGCGCCCGGCGTGCGTTACCACATCACGCTCACCGACGGCACGGTGCTCGAGGTCGACAACCCTTCGCGCTGGCCCGAAGTCACAAACATCGATTCCATCCGCGAGCCGGTCATTACGGCAAAGATTCTCACCAATGAAGAGTATGTGGGCGGAATCCTGAAGCTCGTGGAAGAAAAGCGCGGCAAGCAGGTCAACTTCGAATATGTGACACCGACCCGGGTAATGCTGACCTACGAGCTGCCGCTCAACGAAATCGTGCTCGACTTTTACGACCGCCTTAAGTCCATCTCGCGCGGATACGCGTCGCTCGACTACCAGCTTGCCGGCGAGTGGGAGTCGCCCATGGTGAAGCTGGACATTCTGGTCTCGGGAGAGCCCGTCGACGCGCTTTCCATCATCGTGCATCGGGACCACGCTTACGAGCGCGGCCGGGCCCTGGTTTCCAAGATGCGCGAACTTATTCCGCGCCAGCAATTTGAAGTGGCTATCCAGGCTGCGATCGGCGCCAAAGTCGTGGCCCGCGAGACGGTCAGCGCGCTGCGCAAAAACGTCCTCGCCAAGTGCTACGGTGGCGATATCACCCGCAAGCGCAAACTGCTAGAAAAGCAGAAAGAGGGCAAAAAGCGCATGAAGCGCATCGGCAAAGTCGACATTCCGCAGGAGGCGTTTCTGGCCGTGCTGCGCGTGGGCGAAGATCAACAGAAATAGCTTGCCCGGTGAGAATGCGAAAAGTTCTTTTGTTACTTCACGTTCACAACGGATTGTGGAAACCTCCCGAATCCGGGGTGATTCATCTCACCTGAAGGCCAAAGGTTCTTCACAACTTGGCAGGCGCACTTGTAGTTGAAAAATAATGACTTATGCTGCATATCAAAACCGATCGACAGTTGGCAAGAGAAGAATTTGACTATTTTTCGAGGCGATCCAGAGAGTCTTCCACAAAGTTTTCCACAGCTTGCGCTGCCGAAATTACTCTGCACCGGACCCCGTCTCCACCCTACCCGCCTGCTGGCCCCAATTCACCACGATTATGAGTGCCCAGGTCCGGATTTCCGGACCTGGGACAGCACAGAACTGGGCCCGTAGCTCCGATCTCCTGACCCCTTTTACGAAAGCACTTTAGGAAATACCGTAGGGAGAAACCTGCGCCACAAAGTCAGCGCAACCCCAAGGAGCGCTGCCCCTGCACAACCGTCAGTGACATTACACTTTTTCCTAAAACGCCTGGCCTGCATTTCTCACCAGCCGCCGCCGATCATGCCGCAGTCAATACCCAGCCTGCCGCCTTCCTCCTCTATCACTCTCATTCAAAAGATACTTGCACCTCCACCCACTTTGCCGGTTATTTCCCGTCATTGTTCTATCCTGAAAACAGTAAGGAGCTTTTCAGGCCGCAGTTCGGCAGACCAGCCGATCCTATCTATCTGAAAACAATAGACCTGGCAACCAAGTCCACCTTCTATCGCGATGAAAACAATAGACTTTGAGACTTTTGGCAGGGGCCGGGGGTATCCGATGGGGGTATGCCACTCCTGCGCCGGTGAGAAATGCAGGTTAACAGACCCTAATTTGTTCGCAACGCGACCATGGGATCGATCTTTGACGCTCTTCGTGCGGGGAGATAGCCGGCAAACAGCGCGACGCCTCCGAGCAGCGCCACCATCCCCG
>JASHVU010000448.1 GCA_030044455.1 Acidobacteriaceae bacterium
CAACTTCGCGCAGTCCGTAAAGTTCGGCGTAAAGCGAGTCGGCCAGATCCTCGCCCAGCGAAGTCGAACCGGTGATGCCCTGGGCAGCGCGAACCAGCGCGCCCCGGTAAAGACTCAGGAATCGCTCCCAGGCCGGCTCGCGCCCCAGGGCGCAGGCATGGGCGAGCGCCAAGTCTGGCAGATGGAGACCACTGAAGAAAGCCGCCTTTTGGCTGGGCGAAGCGGACGTCCCGGGGGCCAGGCCATGGTTGGTCTTCGCGCCCACCGCAACCAGGATCTGTCCGAATTCAGGTCGGGTGAGTTCGATGGCTTCGGCTTCGGCTTTTTGCCAAAGCTCTTCGAGGAGTGCTGGCGGAATGCCGGTAAAAGAAAGCACAGGTGTGGATGGCTGTCCAGAGGAAGCGGGAATGTTCAGATCGCCCGGATTGGAAGCGGAATCCACGCTCAAAGATTAATTGATTGACGCGGCGGGCGCAGGCTCGGTCACACCTGGCTTATTGGAACGCGCAGATTCTGTACCGTACGAACGGTTTCTGTATGGCTTCTGTGCAGTTTCTATATTGCCGCGAAGGGCGAAACTGCTGATTCCATTAGAAGAGCTCACGGCTTCTGGCTTCCAAACTATGATCGCGGCGTGTGTTGAGGCGCGCTTTCCCTGGTTTCCAAGTGGGAGGAACCTGGGCACCCAATGCAGGCAAAACGCTCACTAAACCCTCGTGCCAATCTTCAGCTCGTCAGGATGATAAGGGCGTAGCAGCTTAGCGCGGTTCCCGATCCCGGCGGATCGACGGTCGCAAGCACATTTGACTTGGTGCTGATGGCCGCCAGGGCCACGGCAAGAATCTCGCGCTCGGCCTCGGGCACGGCCGTAAATTGAATGTTGGCGAAACTTCCGCCCAGATCGGTCAACGATATCCCCACGGTTAGAGCGGGCGGGCTTAGCAGGTTCGAACCTGCGGCAGCGAAATCAACGGAACATTTGAAGGGCATCATTGCTTTGCTCCTTTCACATTCTGGTTATGAGCCGAGGAGAGGAATCATGTAGGACAAGTCGATAGCCTGTTGCGCCGAGCTTGAGGCTGGGGCCTCGACGAGGTATGCGATCTGATATCTGCAGGCGGTACCGGCTGCGTACCACCACTGAACCGTCACGGTCATGTCGGCCTGGTTATGGAACGATCCGATGGCCAGAATGCGCGCGCCGGCCGGGAGGAGTCCTCCAGTCCTGGCTCGCGGCGAGGGCCATGGTAGGACGCCGGCTATCTGACTGGCGCGGCCCAAGGCAACGGAGGTAGGAACGCCACCGAGCGCCGCTCCGTGCTTGCTGATGAGGAAGAGCTTTACCCCGAGGATGACGCCGCCGGGCGTGGGGAGCGTCTGGCCGGCATTGAGGATTTCGATTCCTTTCGATCCTAACAAGTTCCCGGAGTGGCTCACTTGAGTCGACAGAAGCCAGGTTATGTTTTTCTGCGGAGCGGGTGGCTTGGCAGGCTTGGTGGGAGCACCGGGCGCAAAAAGGTCCAGTTCATCGGGGGTGAGGCCTGAATAGCTCGGTAAGCCGCCCACAGGAATTACCTGTTGGGTCGTCGGACCGGATCCCATCGATTGTTCAACCACGCCGCCGGGAATGGTGGCTGGGGGAAGGCTTGTGCCGCTAGGAGGAGGTACCGGAAAGCCGGGTGGAAGCGTGCTTTTGTCAGTGGTGGGAAGACCGGAGAAGAACCATGCCAGAGCGATGGCTGCGAGGTAGTTGAGGGTTGGGCGCACGGGTTCGTTGACGAGCTGGGTTGTTCTCACATTGCTTCCGGTGAAAGTGAAATAGGGCGCGGGGCTTGGGTTTGGGTATTCTGCGTCGTCGTCGAACACGGCAAGCTGCCGCTGGCGGGAGGAGCTCTCGAATTCGGCGGTAAGACCGTTCAGCAGTGCAACAAGTCGGGTTTGCTCTGATGCGCCCGCACCTAGCAGAACGGCAACGGCGGTTGCAAAGGGATCCAGAGAGATTGGGAAATCTCCCTGTGAATCGTCGAAAGGCATCCCCGTCACTATTGTTCCCTTCAGCGCTGACGCGGGAGCACTGTTAACCTGACTGCGAGAAACGTTCCATGTTGTATTGCCGGCGCCGCTCCAGGCCGTTACCTTAAGCACCTCAGAACCTATGGAGATATAAAAGCTGGGCGAGCCGAAGTTGGAGCTGTTAACTACGGTGATGGTGGGCTGCGAGTCAGTGATGTCGCTCGCAAGAGTGGTTTGCGCGAATGGCATACCGGTCACGGTTGCGTTGTTCGGGGCCGCTGCGGCGGCCGTACCCAGTTGTCCCCGCGCCACGGTCCAGCTCACATTGCCGCTACCAGCGAAGCCGGTCACCAGCAAAGTTTCGGAGCCGATGGACACGAAAAAGTTGGGAACACCAAAGCCCGAGCTGTTGTTGACTGTGATTTTGGTTTGAGTGCTTGTCATCGGGGCAGCGAGGGTGGTTTGAGGACGAGGAGGGATGGAGCTGGGCGCGGGAGTATTTCCACCGCGTTTCGAGAACCAGCTCAGATATGCGTTGCCAACCGTCGTGTCGGTATCGCCGAATGCGGAAAGGCCGAGAAACGGCGGGAAGTTTTGCGAATACCCGCCAATGCCCATGGCGGCCCCGGCCATCCAGGTAGTGAACCGGAACTTGCTGGAAAGAATGCTGAACAGATATGCCGCAGAGAATTGAGTTTGCTGGCTGTGGCTTGATGGAACGTTGCTCGCACTGTTGCCGGGCCAGGCATAAACATCAAAAGCCTCATAGTCCAAATAAATCGCCCACCACCTTAACGCGACGATTGCGGCACCCCCGCCGAGAACGGCAAGGAGAATGGCGCCGATAAGCGAACCTCCGAAGGCGGCGAGGAGGGCGCCGGCGGCCACACCGGCAACGGTTGCCGCATACCACCCGGTTGAAATCGCCGGCCAAATGCCCGAATTCTGCAATGCGCTCACGAACCCGCCGGTCGCGGCGAAACTCGAACCAGTGAGACGGCTGAAGACTCTGCCAAATGGAAACTCAAGAGATGAACCCACGCCAGCCGCGCCCTGCGCAACGAATCCGCCGTTGGGGCGAACCAGCAGGTAACCGTTGGCTGACATCCAGCCGCCCACAAGTGCGGCCTGTGACGCTGCCTCGGCTTTTATTGCCGCGTCGGAAACCACGGCAGAGACAAAGCTGAGTCCGGCAAGATAGCCGGTCAGCTCATCCTGCGACGGCTCGTAATAACGGTTCTGAAAGATCGAGACCAACCTGGCGGCGTAGTAACTTTGCTGTTGGTCGATCGCCAACGATTTGAAGTCGGTCGATTCCAGATAGGCCGTGAAGCGGGGATCGTCAAGGGGTGTCGAGTATAGATAGCCATCGGGTGCGCTGGGGTCGGTGAAAGGGAAGAAATCGCAGCAAACGTCCAGTCGCCAAGGAACGACTTCTTCAAGGTTTTCGACTGGGCCTGGGGCCGCGGGCGCGGGCTTGCCGGCGGGGTC
>JASHVU010000449.1 GCA_030044455.1 Acidobacteriaceae bacterium
GCTGAGCATAGGGCGCTTGTCTTCGCGGCGCTCGCTGTAGCGGGAGAGCTGAGAGAGCGCGACCACGGGAACCGCGAGTTCCTTGGCCAGGGCCTTGAGCCCGCGCGTGATGGCGGAGACTTCCTGAGTGCGGTTCTCATACCCTCCGCGCTTGCCGCCGTTGGATGGCAGTGAGGCCGACATGAGTTGGAGGTAATCCACCACCACCAGGCCGAGGCCCTTGGCCGTCTGTTTCAGGCGGCGAGCCTTGGCCCGCATCTCGGCCAGGGAGATGCCGGCAGAGTCGTCAATGAAAATGCGCGACTCGAGAAGCTGGTTCAGAGCGTTTTGCAGCTTGCCGTGGTCCTCGCGGCCGAGAAAGCCCTTTTGCAGATTAGTCTGATCGACCCACGCCTGCGATGCCAGCATGCGGCGCAGCAACGATTCCCGGCTCATTTCGAGGCTGAAGATGGCCACGGTGGCGCCGTGGTTGATTGCGGCGTTCTGGGCCATGTTGATGGCCAGCGCGGTCTTGCCCATGGAGGGGCGGGCCGCGATGATGATCAGCTCGCCTTTCTGCAGGCCGCTGGTAAGCCGGTCAAACTCGGTAAGGTCTGTAGGGACGCCGGTAATCTCGCGGCTGTTCTTGTAAAGGTTATCGATGGTGCCGAAAGATTGCTCAACGATCTGGTCGATGCCCTGCAGGCCGTTGGTGACGCCTTTTTCGCTGACTTCGAGCAAGCGCTGTTCGGCGTCACCCAGCACGTCGAGGGCGGTGTCGCTTTGCTCGGCAGCGCGGGCAATGGCGGCCGAACAAATGAGCATCAGCTTGCGCAGCAGGCTCTTATCCTTGACGATGCGGATGTATTCCTCGATCACCGGCAGGCGCGGCAAACCCTCAGTGAGCGAGGCCAGGTAGGCTACGCCGCCAACCGCCTCAACCTCCTTGTAGCGGGCCAGCTCATTGGCCAGCGTGACAATGTCCACCGCCCGCTCAGAGTTGATTAACTCGCCCATCCTCTGATAGATACGGCGATGCGAGTCGAGCGAAAAATCATCCGGCTCGAGGCGCGCCGAGGCCTCGGCGTGGGCCGCGTTGTCAAGCAGGATGGCGCCCAGAATGGTTTTTTCGGCGTCGAGGTTTGCCGGCAGTGCGGCGTCAGTGGCGATGTCGGGGATGGTGGCCATTACTTGAAGAGTGTAGGCGGATCGCTCCCCTCCGAAAAGCGCGGAAAAAGCGCCGAAATTGAGGAGAATCCGCTTAACTCTTTGCTTTCATCGGTTACGGGGAATCCGATCAGTGAATATCGGCCAGGGACGAGTTCATTCCGCTGAAGATTGCGTCAAACTTGCCTGTCTCCGCCGCGAAGCGCAACGGTTTTACGTTCTCAACACAGATTTCCGCCGGCGTTGGTTGCTGTTTGAGGATCTCCATGACTTCGGCGATGAACCTATCGAGAGGCATGGCGCGGGCATCGCTGGCGCCGCCCATCAGGTCGGTTGCAACGTAAGGGGGAATAAGCTCCAGAACCTCAATGTTCGTAGCCCTGAGCTGGTAACGGAGTGAAAGCGTATAGGAGTGAATGGCGGCTTTGGTGGCGCAGTAGGTGGGCGTGATGTGCAGCGGCATAAAGGCCAGGCCCGACGAGACATTCATGATGGCTGCGTGAGGCTGTTTCTGAAGGTGGGGCAGCAGCGCGGCGGTGAGACGAATGGGGCCGAGAAGATTGGTGGTTACGATGGCCTCGGCGTCAGCCAGGTCGGGCTGCTGAGCCAGCAGCTTTTCAGCGCGCATGATGCCGGCGTTGTTAATGAGCGCATTGAGCGAGGGAAACTCGCCGGTGATCTGGGTGACAAAGGCGCGGATGGCTTCGGGGCGCTCGATGTCGAGCGTCAGGGATTTCATTCCAGGGTTTGCGGCGGTGGTTTCATCAAGGGCGCCCTGGCGGCGGCCGGCGATAATCACCTGGTTGCCAAGTGCGTGAAAAGCCTCAGCAAGGCCGCGGCCGATGCCCGAACCGCCGCCGGTAATGAGAATGGTGTTGCCTGAAAGATTCATAAGTCCCTCCAAAGTGTTATTTGCATCCTATGAAGGTTGGTCGAATTCCGTCTCCACAGACTGCGTTAAACCTGAGAAGATAAAAAGAACGCCTGTAGGACAATTCCCAATCCTGTGCAGGGTTACTTGAGGTGAATAACCCGAAATGCGGAGTGTTGCTCTAATTTATAACCCGGCATCGGGCCAATATTCGGCGCGCCGCAAGGCCGCGATTGATGAAGTGCTGGGTGTGTTGCGCGGCGCCGGTGTAGAGGCTGACGCGTTTGTGAGCGACACGGTGGGCAGCGCCGAGGAGTATGCCAGGCAGGCAGTGCGCGAAGGGCGCGACGCGATTCTGGCGTGCGGCGGCGACGGTACAGTGCACGCCGTGCTGCAGAGCGTGGTGGGAACAGAGACTGCGCTCGGCGTGATTCCGCTGGGGACTGCAAATGCGCTGGCTGCAAATCTAGGCCTGGTTGGGAGTCCCGGCAAGGCTGCGCGCAAACTGGTCGACGCAGTGCCGACACGAATTCCGGTGGGGCGGATTCATTTTGAGAACGGCTCGGGGCCTGAATCGCGCTATTTTCTGGTCGCAGCCGGTGTGGGGGCAGACGCGCTGCTGATGTCGCGCATGGAACCCGGGCTGAAGCGCAAGCTGGGCTACGCGCTCTATCTGATCGAGGCGTTCCGCATCTGGGCGACACATCCATTTCCATTATTTGAGGCGGCTTTTGCCTCAAACGGACATGGGCCCGACAGCGTGACGCAGGTTTCGCAACTGCTGGCGGTGCGGGTGCGTTCTTTTGGGGGCGTGTTAAACCAGTTTGCTCCGGGAGCAACACTGCGTAGCGATGCGCTGCACCTGATTGCGTTCGGGACACGCAGCCGGCTGGATTATTTCAGGTTCCTGCTGGCGGCGGTAGCGGGCCGGCATAGGTTCGCAAAAAAAATTGAGCTGGTAGAAACCGCGACTGTGGATTGCCGGGCCATCAACGGCGACACGCTGTATGTAGAGGCCGACGGCGAGGTGCTGGGCCACCTGCCCGCCCGCATGGAGACTGTGCCCGACGCGGTCAATCTGCTGGTGCCGCAGGGGGCAGAGCCGTAAGTGAGCTTTGTGCAGAATCCGAGGCGGCGTAGAATAGTAAAATGAGACATATAGCCGTATGACCATCCAACTCAATGCGGAACAGGAAAATGTGGTCGGACAGGCGATCCGGGCAGGGCTGGTCCGCACCCGCGAAGAGGTCGCGGAAATTGGTATTGCCAGCATCAGGCAACGACTCACCGCGCGCAACCATTCTTCCCAAACGCAGTC
>JASHVU010000042.1 GCA_030044455.1 Acidobacteriaceae bacterium
CTCGAAATCTTCATTGAGCCCATTCTGCCGGCGCCGCTGCTCTATCTCTTCGGCGCAGGCCACGTGTCGCTCGCGCTCTTCAAAGCCGCCACGAGCGCAGGCTTCGACGTCATCGTTGCTGATGACCGTGAGACCTACGCCAACGCCGAGCGCTTTTCAGGCGCACGCCAGATCCTCTCCTCCAATTTCGATCAAACGCTCGTCGAACTCGCACCCAGCGATTCGGCCTTCATCGTCATCGCCACGCGCGGCCATCGCGATGACCTCCGCGTCCTGCGCTGGGCCGTGCAAACGCCCGCACGCTACATCGGGATGATAGGCTCGCGTCGCAAAGCCATCACTGTCTTCCGCCAACTCGTAGCCGAAGGCCTGCGCCCCGAACTCTTCGAGCGCGTGCATTCACCTGTCGGCCTCGACATTGGCGCCATCACTCCTGAAGAAATTGCAGTCGCCGTCGTCGCCGAGCTCATCGCCAGTCGCCGCAATGTCGAACGCTCGCTGCCCCACATGAGCTGGTTCCACTCCCGACGCTTCAGCGGCGCCGGAAGCGCCGACGACGATGCAGGCGCAGATGAAGCTGCCGACGGCGAAACTCCGTTGACTCAATCCGGAAACTGAATCATGGCCGGACGATGCGACGTTGTACTGGGCGGCGTCATTCTCGCTGCTGGCGCCTCTTCGCGCATGGGCCGCGACAAGGCACTGCTGCCCTGGCCAGCGAATGAAATGGCTCCCGTACAATTTGAGAATCCGACTTTGCTCTCCGCTCACATCTCAGCGCTCACGCCTCTGGCGCGAGCCATCGTGGTGGTAGCCGGCCACAACTCTGATCGCTTGGCGTCAATCGTCTCTGCTTACGGCGCAACTCTATCAATCAACCCCGCTCCCGAACGAGGCCAATTCAGCTCGTTGCAAATCGGCCTCGCCAAAATACTCGATCTGGACTGCGACTCCGCCATCATCACGCCTGTCGACTGCGCGCCTCTGGATTCGGAAACGCTCGCATTGCTCCATGCGGAATTCGAAAAAGCAATCGCCCGCAGCCAGTGGGCCGTCGCACCGCACTCCAATGGCCGCAACGGTCATCCGCTGTTTGTGTCGCGTGGGCTCATCGATGCATACCTCGCCGCGAAGCCAACCTCAAACGCGCGGGAGGTCAAACGTGCTTACCTGAACCGCTTCGTGTCAGTCCCAGTCTCGATTCCTAATCTTGCCGCTGACATGAACACGCCTGATGAGTATGAAGCGGCCATCGCACGCTCGCAATCTGCACCGGACTAAATAGTGGGTGCGCCGCGTCCCTGAATCTGTGACCCGAAAAAGCACAAACATCGATGCGTCACTGCTTCGCGACCTTGCTCAACACCGCACCCAGCGCGTCCATCGTAAGGTGGCTCGCATGCATCGAGGCCTGCGGCAAACCACCCACTGCCCCCACAATCTCTTCCCTGCGCAGCCTTCGCGCCTCCGCAACCGTCATTCCGCCCACGATTTCCGTCATCGCCGAAGCGCACGCCATCGAAGCAACGCATCCCTTCGCCTGAAAGCGAATCTCCGCAATCCGTCCGCTCGCAATCTTGATCGTCAGTTTCAAAATATCGCCGCATGCAGGATTCTCAATCGTCGCCTGTGCATCCGGCTCGGCAACCACACCCGCATTGCGCGGATGTTCAAAATGATCGAGCACTTCCTTTGAATACATGCGTCCTCAGCAGAATCTAGACTGCCGACCTGCCAGCCACCCGCGCCTGTTGAGCCGCAACCATCTCCGTGATCAAAAACAGATCGGTCAACAGCGCCCGCAGATGAATCGACGCGTTCAGATTGTCGATGAGTTGCGAGCCGATCGCAGGCTGCGCCAGCACCATGTCAACCACGGCGCTCGAGCTTTGGGCATCGCGGCTCAAGACTGCAATAAACGCTTCAAGCTTCTTACCCTGGCTCGCCTGCAGTTGCGCCGCGGCTGCTCTCGTCGCAGCTTCAAGCCCCCGTATCGCTGCCAGCGCATGGGTCAGCTTTTCCCTGAGCTGCCGGCCTGCATCGCTGTCCTCATCGGTAGTCAACCCGCGCGCCGCATAGCTGAGCGTGAACTCGTAGCAGTCTTCAATTGTGTCGCAAAGCGCTGCAATATCGGTCCCCATGTCCGGCTCAGTCGGCATCGCTGGCTGCGTAACCTCGTTTCTTTCCCGTTGATTGCTTTACAACCCAGCGCCCCGGATCGTGCTCCTCAAGATAAAAATCCCGGCTCATCCAACCAAAAATCATCGATTTCGTGATGGGTAGCTTCTCCGGTCTTATGCCCATGTACACATGCATCATCACCAGCGCAATCAACCCGATGCCGGCGAGTCCGTGCAGCACATACATCAGGCCCCAAGTCATGTCGCTGAACAAGTATGGATTGCGCGTGAAGAAGACGGTCTGAATCCGCTTCATCATAAACAGCCCGGTCACCGTCACCGCCAGGCCGGCAAGCACAATCACCAGGTGGTAGAACTTGTTTTCAAGCGGATACTTGGCAAATCGTTCCGGCGGTGGTGCAGGCTTACCCATAAAACGCAGCGTTCTCCGCATCGCATCGCGCACATCTGTCTTGTCGGGCCAGATCGACCATGGGTCCATGAAAAACGAATGGACGATGTGAAAGACGATGGAAACAGTCAGCACCACGCCCGCGATCCAGTGATAGAGCACCCAGTTGAACTGCACGCCTACTTTTGGCAGAAACGCCGTGAACAGCAGCGTGAACATCGCCAGCGCCATGATCCAGTGGAAGAGTCGCGCCGCCAGCGAGTGCCTTGGAACCCGCTCGGGTATCGCAGCTTCCATCGGCTTGGGCAGTTCATTTTTCTGAAAGGCCTTCGGTCCGGCAACAATAGCGACGTAAAGCGCGTGCACAATCATGAATGCGAAGCCGGCAATCACTGCGGCACCTATCAAATCCCACGCCGCGTGAATCGGCACATGCCTGCCCCACGGATCTGTCGCCCAGGTTATGAATCTCATGCCAACTCCTGTTGCGTGCGATCTGGCGCAGGCCCGCGGCTCGCCTGCTCGAATGGTTCTACGCCTGCAATCGCGCGCTTCACCAGGTTGCGCATCAGCGGAATCTTGTAGGCATTGAACTGCAGCGGCACCGCGCCCTCTACCGCCATCTTGCCCGCCATTATGCCAGTCTCAGCGTTGG
>JASHVU010000450.1 GCA_030044455.1 Acidobacteriaceae bacterium
AACTGGCGCTTCGATTCCGGCCTCGTCGCCGGTTCAACGCCCTGCTACAACGTGACCGATCCCAACAGCGCATGCCCCAACAGTTCCTTCAATCCCAACGGCACGCCTGCCACTCTCGGCGGCGCGCCCGCAGTCCTGCTGGTCGATAACAACATCGCGGCCACCACCAACCCCGTCAACGGCAACAACATCTACCTGCCCCTCACCGCCGATGAGGAGTTCCAGGCCGGGCTCATCTGCAACGGCCAGAAGGCCACTCCCGGCAATCCGCTGCCGGCAGTTTGCGCCGCCGGCGAACTCAGTTCGAGCCTCCTCAACATTCCTGCTCCCGGCACCGGTGACAACGACAAGAGCCCGCCGCGCATCGCTCCGCGCGACCTCTTCGACGTCTCGCTCGGCAAGAACAACATCTTCCACCGCGAGCACTATAAGACCGATCTCGACCTGACCGCCATCAACGTCACCAACAAGTACGCGCTCTACAATTTCCTTTCCACCTTCAGCGGCACGCACTACGTAACACCGCGCGCGCTGACGGCGAAACTGACGTTTAATTTCTGAGCACAGCATTGCACCGGCCGCGCTTGCGACAACTTGAGCGCGGCCGGGCCGACCGAATTGCCCGGAGACCGGCCCTCGACTCTCAGTCAGGGCCAGTCGTTTATTGCGTGGTCAAAGGCCATTGGCAGACACTATAGGCATGACCCGGCCGGTTCCCCGATTCCTGCTCATGGCGTGCTGCGTCATCTTGCAACTTCCTCTTGCAGCAATCGCCAAAGAACCCAAGCAAAAAGAACAGCAGATTGCCGGCCTTACCTATATTGTTTTTCAGAATGGTTCAAAACCCAGCGCCGAATTACTGGCATCTCTCGCGCAGCAAATGCACTGGGATAATGGCGGCGCGGGAAATCTTGACCGTATGGCCGTCCACCTGCGATTCGAAAAGGTCGACGAGACTCGCACCGCCGAAGGCGACCGGATTCGCTATCGGGTCTTCGCTGAGGGAGCGCCGGAGAACAAGGTATATGGCTTGTCCACGTTGGAAGTTGGGAAAGGCATTGAAAACAGCGAGCAGGATGTCTATGTGAATGCGCAGGGCCTGGTGATGACACGCCGGCCCAAGCTGGAAGAGGAAGCTGTTTCCCAATTGCCGGGCATCGAGTTATATGTATCCCCGAAGACCATCCCCGGCTTGCCAACGCGCTACGCAGTCGCCAGCCGCGACCGCGACGTGACAGCTTTTGGGACCATTGATCCCAATCCAGTGGTCAATGTCGACCGTCTCTGCCGCCTCGAAGCCAGAATTGGGGCGCCAGGCGGTGCGGCGGTGCTGGTTGTGGCCGACGGTTTTACCCCGAAAATGCGGCTGCCGATCATTCTCGAGTCGCAAGGCGAAGTCGTGAACATTGAAGTCACCACTGACCATAACGGCCACGCGGTGGTGGCGGGCTTTCCGTACATTCAGGGCAAGACCTCAGGAGTGTTGAAGGCCTCGGCGGAGGGAAAGAGCTGCCTGCCATCAGTGCAGATACCGTGGGACGCGACGCCGGTGGTGCCAGCAACACCGGCTGCGCCAGCCGCGCCGGCAGCCGTGCCGGCCCCTGCAACTGCACCAGCCAAATAGAAGCGAGGTAGCGCCGCGCTCCAGCGCGGTTGTCGCGCCGGCCTCCGGCCGGCTTCTCAGTTTCAGTACATCACCCGAGCCCCAGCTCCCTCTCGTACGCGTCGAATACTTCATCTCCAAAGCAGGCGAAAATCACTCTCTCGATCTCGGGATTTGCTGCCAGAGCGACCCGGGTTTCGCGTACAGCAATCGCCGTCGCTTCGGGAATCGGATAACCGTATATGCCGCAACTTATCGCAGGAAACGCCAACGTCTTCAGGCCCTTTTCGCGGGCTATCGCAAAGCACGCGCGATAACAACTTGCCAACAATTCCGGCTCTCGATTCTCGCCTCCGCGCCACACCGGCCCCACGGTGTGAATCACGTGCCTGGCCGGCAGCCTATAGCCCTTGGTGATCTTCGCCTGGCCGGTCGGGCAGCCGCCCAGCAGCCGGCACTCGGCCAGCAGCTCCGGGCCCGCCGCGCGGTGGATCGCTCCATCCACGCCGCCTCCGCCGAGCAGCGATTCATTGGCCGCGTTGACGATGGCGTCCACCGCCAGCTTCGTAATGTCTGCATTCACAACCTCGATCCGGTCTTTCATACCCACCTCCGCCCACAATCTCCGTGTCCGTGCGTTTCGATTTTTCCCAGTCGAAAGGGTGGGAAGGCCCGACTCTTCTACTTCGAACCCACTCGAACTCTCGTCCGGCCAATCACTTACTGAGAGTATCGCCCCGGTTATCCACGCAGTACCCAAAAATCCCCTTCCGCCATAATTCAAACTCTGCCATACTTGAATGTGCCCACCAGGTACGTCCAACCACAACAATTCAATAAAGAGGTTGCATCGATGTCGGCAAAGTATGTCTTTGTGACGGGCGGAGTTGTGTCCAGTTTAGGCAAGGGTCTGGCGGCGGCTTCGATCGGCTGCCTGCTTGAGAGCCGCGGTCTGCGCGTCAACATGATGAAGTTCGATCCCTACCTCAACGTTGATCCCGGAACCATGTCGCCGTTC
>JASHVU010000451.1 GCA_030044455.1 Acidobacteriaceae bacterium
CGATGTCGGAGAGGTTGAAGGTTTGGCGGTGGCCGTCTTTGAAAACGATGACGATGGTGCCGGGGGCGGGCTTTTGGCCGGTGGGCGGGGCGGCGTAGCTCAAAGAAACCGCGAGGCACAGCAATGTTGCTACGCCGGAAAGGCGGGCAAACATCCTCATGGGGATCTCCTCTGATGGAAGATGTACGGAGACGGGGAGCGGGAGGTTCCCATGGCCGTCCAAGATTCGAGGAATCCCGGGTCCGAGAATCCGGACCCGGGGCACCCCAATGTTGCGGCGAGTCGGCATCACCTCTACGCGGCAGCACGCGGAACGTTTTCAGGCGTGACAACGAATTCGTTAAGGGCAACCACAGTCATTGGTGTCGCGTTACGACACCCAAAGAACAAGAAAATGCGGGCAATGAAACGCTGAGGGCCGGGAGGCCTTTAGCACTGCCAGTCTGGAGACTGGCGGTGCAGCCGCGCGGGAGCGCGGCGCTCCTCTTTTGGTGCTGTTTCCAGGACAGGTGTTTCGCCTCGTTTGGTCGGGCGAACTCGCTCAAGGCGACGATGGCTTGGGGGGATGGGCCACCAGGACGGCAGCCCAGGAGTTCAGATTGAGCTTAAAGTTTTTCGTAGAAGTCGCAGACTGAGCAAGAGATATAGACTCCGCCGGGGATGCCGCGCTCGCGGTCTTTGACGCGCTTGACGATGCGCGTAGGCTTGGAGCATTTGGGACAGTCGGTGGACTTCGTCGTGTCCATAACCTTCTTGCGGTCACCTGTTTTTGCAATCTTGGCCATGGGTGGGGTGTTTCTCCTTTGTCGGTGTCTCTGCACACATTCGCCGCGGCGAACGGCTTCAACGGCGCGGTCTGCTCGTCCCTGGTGTAGGAAACGACGCAGGACTCGCTGATTAAAGTTTACATGACGTCTGGGTTGCGGCGGGGCCGATTTAGCTTGTGCCGGAAGGCGTGCTGGAAGGTGGCGAGGCCGGCGCTGTGCTCGACGGCGGAGCTGCCGCCGGTGCTGCGGGCTGGGCTGACGCAGGCTGCGCAGGGGCCGGAGCGGCGGGCTGCTGTGGCGCGTCGGGATTGACGTCGGGCTCGTACTCTGGATTGGGCTTGGGCGGCTGCACAGGGCGCATTGCGCCGGTGGATTTCTGATCCCCGTTGACGCCAACGGTATCGCCGGGATTGGCCAGGCTGGGCGGAGCGGGGGCCGCTTCCTTGTTGGGGTCGATCTCGGCATCGCCTTCCTTGATCACGTGCACATCAGTGTTCTGAGCAAGGACGGGTGTACCATCGGTGCGCATCATGCCTGAGACAACGTCGGTGGAGAAGACCTGAATGGGCTCGCCGACCTTCGCGATTTCAAGGCGAATGACGCGATTGCCATTGATGCGGACAAAATAAACCGGATCTGGAGGCTTGCCGTAGATCCACTCCTCGAATGGCTCCTGGCCGTCCATCTCGCGGCTCTTGGTGACGGGCTGCCCCATGGCGAACAGCACCATATCGGTGCTCATGCCAACCAGCACCTGATGCGAAAGGATCGCTTGTTTGAGCTGAGGTGGCAAGGTGTCAGTAAAGGCCTGGACGGGCGTTTTGACGTCGAAGGAGATGAGCGGAGCCAGCAACGCCTTGACGTCAGGGCCGGTCATCTCAGGGACATGGTCTTTGAATTCAAGAGTGAGCCGCGCGCCGGTGGCCGGGGTTCCCTCGTCCTGCACTACGGGCGAGGTGCCCATGGCGCCGCCAATTTCGACGTGGCGGAGGAGGCGGTGCTTGAGGTCTGGCCCGCCGTTGAACTCGAAGATCATCTTGTTGTGGTCAAACTTGACATCGGTGATGAGCACGCGGTCGCCGGGCTTGGCGCTCAACCCCTCCTGAACCACCATGTTCAGGTAGGCCTCGCCGGCTGGTTGCAGTTTGCCGTTCGCGACCAGAGTGAGTCCCTTGTGCCCGCGCGGCAAGGGACGCATGGCAAAACCCTGCTCGGCCTGCATGAGGCGGAGGAGTTCGATGCGGGTTCTAGGGTTGATCTCGGTCTTGGATAGCGGAACGCTGGTGGGCTTGATCTGCTGGTAGCGGCGATCCACCGTTCCGTCGGCGGTTGTAGCATTTTTGCCGCTGGTGTCGATGGTGATGACCTGGGCACGGGCGGTGCCAGCAAGGATTGCGAAGAGTGCGAGCCCAATCGCACAGTGAGCCACGGCGCCGATCGGCGGGGAAGGCATGGACTGGTCGCTGAGGATTCGTGATTGCTCAAAAGGCGCGCGTTGGGGAAGGTGGGACCGGATCATGGGAGCCTCCCATGCTTCAGATAAGCATTACGCAAAAAGATGGCCGAAGCAAGTGCGGAGCGTGAAAAAGGCGGGGAATCAGTCATATTTGATGGAACGCCCGCGATAGACTGTGTGCGTTCTTACGCCCGGTAAAGCGGGCTATAGGCATTGTGGCGACGATTTTCCCGGGCTCGCTCCCGGCGCGACGTTATGATGCCAGCCAAGGCAGGCTCGCCGCTCGGTTTCTTTCACGGAAAACAGCTAAGACTGCGTTTCTATCGGGGGGCGAGGATCGAGAATCCGTGGGTTGGCGGCTTCGCTTGCGGGCCGGGAGGCCCGCAGGAACAGCCGGTCTGGAAACCGGCGCTACTCCCCGATGGCCCTCGGCGATTCTCGGGCGGGGGCGGAATCGTTTGCGGGTTGCTTGGTAGCGGGCTGAGGCACGGGCGCGGCGCCAATTTGCACCAGAGCGGGTGCGGCAGATTCTGAGGCGCCCATTGCCGCTTCGTGCTGGGCTCGGGCGGCGGCATCAAGGTCGACGGGGATACCCGCCGGTTTGAGCACCGGGGCGTTGTAGCGGAAGTCCAGTTCGCGGGTGATGCGGAAGACCAGCGGAATTGCGGCCAGCATCGCGACGAAAGCGAGCCATGAGCCGTCGAGCCCAAAGGCGCCGCCGGTGAGGCGGAACGGCCCCATCGGATCGCCTTCAATGACATGGGAATGAGTGCTGTCGCCGTTCACCGCCAAGCCGAAAAGCAGCGCGCGGCTGGCCTTCCAGCCAAAGTTGAGCCCCCAGCTGAGCCATAATGCGCGGGTGCGCAGGTACGCGGCTGACAGAACAAGGCCGAGCGCGACCGATACCGCAAAGCTGGCGCGACCGGAGCCGGGGAGCAGGGATTGGACCAGTGCGTAGTACGCGGCAAAGCCAAGCGAGGCGCCGATAGGACCCAAGGCGCGCACAAAACGCTGGAAGCCATATCCGCGGAATGTGACTTCTTCAACCAGAGCAGCCAGGGCAAAGAAAGCTGCATCTGCAGCCAGCCATCCCCACGAACCAAGATCGGTTGCCAGGACAATCGTAATTCCGCCGAAGACGACCATGGGCAGCACGCAGACGACTGCCAAGCCCCAACCCGTGGCCGCACCCATGCCGATCTCAGTGGCGAGACCGTCGCGCGAAGGAAATCCCTGGCCACTGACGGGATGAGGATCGCGGTCGAACCAGAAACCCATCGCCGCATAACCGACGATGAGCAGGAAAGCCAGCATGGCCTGTTCGATGAGTGGGTTCCAATCGTCCTGGACCAGCCCCTGGGCGGCATGATGGGCCAGCGTGCGCGCCAGAAAAAAATAAAAGACCGCCACGACAAACTCGAAATAGGCGCGCAGCCGGCCACCGACCAGCCGGCCGGAAGCGACCGCGGGACTTTGAGGCGCAGTCATGCGCTCCTCCGTTGAAGGATGATAGCGCTCGGATTCATCTGCGTTTTTGCGGTGTTCATCCGTCAATTCGCTTCAAGACTGAGGTGGGATCACTCTTCGGTATAAAACTGTGCAATATTTCGGAATTTACTGTGGCGCTTGGCGAGCAGTTCATTAATGGGCAAGGCTTTGAGTTCGGCAAGGTGACGCCGGAGGGCGGCGGCAAGCAACTGCGTGCCGGTCTCGCGATCAGCATGGATGCCTCCCGGAGGCTCGGAAATGATCTCATCGACACATCCAAGTTCGGCAACTTCGGGCGCGGTCACGCGCAGCGCAGCCGCGGCGCGATCTTTGTGCACCACGTCGCGCCACATGATTGCCGCCGCACCTTCGGGGGGAATGACCGAATAAATTGCATTCTCGAGAATCAGCACGCGGTCAGTCACGGCCAGGGCCAGCGCACCGCCCGAGCCGCCTTCGCCGGTAATGGCAGATATTGTGGGGACGCGCAGGCGAGCCATCTCGCGGATATTGCGGGCAATGGCTTCAGCCTGGCCGCGCTCTTCGGCACCGAGCCCCGGGTAGGCAGCAGTCACGTCGATCAGCGCGATCACCGGCCTCGAGAATTTTTCAGCAATCTTCATAACGCGTAGCGCCTTGCGGTAGCCCTCGGGACTGGGCATGCCGAAGTTGCGCTTGATGCGCTGCTTGGTGGTGCCTCCCTTGCGAATGCCGATGAGCATCACTTCTTCACCGTCGAAGCGGGCCATGCCGCAGACCACGGCTTCATCGTCGCCAAAGGCGCGATCGCCGTGAATCTCGCTGAAGTCAGTGAAGATTTGCTCGAAGAAGTCCATGGGGTAGGGGCGCTGAGGATGGCGCGCCCTCTCAACCTTGATCCATGCCGGAGACACCGGCGAAGCCTGCTGAGA
>JASHVU010000452.1 GCA_030044455.1 Acidobacteriaceae bacterium
CTTCACAACGCAACCGGTCAAAGCGTGAAGGGGGTGGTATCGGGTTCCGCTGCTGGAGTGAAGTTTGAGCAACCGGTCGAACTGGCGGCCAACGAAACTCGCACCGTGGCATTCGCGCCCGAGCAGTTTCCGCAACTGCGCGTTCGCGATCCGAAAGTCTGGTGGCCCTGGCAAATGGGTGACCCGCATCTCGAGCGCGTAACAGTAAGCTTTTCCACGGAGGGCCAGGTTAGCGACGAACGCAGCGTGGACTTTGGCATCAGAGAGATTACATCCGAGCTTACTGCCAACGGAAGCCGCTTGTTCCGAGTCAACGGTAAGCGAATTCTGATTCGCGGCGGCGGATGGTCGCAAGACATGCTGCTGCGCACCGATGAGAAGCGGCTGCTCGATCAGTTTCGGCTGGTTCGCGATCTGGGGCTGAACACCATTCGTCTTGAAGGCAAGCTCGATACTGAAGAGTTCTTTCACCAGGCCGATGAGCAGGGCGTGCTGGTATTGCTGGGCTGGTGCTGCTGCGACCATTGGGAACACTGGCGCGACTGGACCCCCGAGGATCTGGAGATTGCAAAGGCATCGTTGCGATCGCAGATGCTGCGCCTGCGCCAGCACGCGAGCCTTTTGGTTTGGTTGAACGGCAGCGACAATCCACCACCCGCCAACGTTGAGAAAGCTTATTTGCAGGTTGAGGACGACACGCATTGGCCCAACCCAATCTTGTCGTCGGCATCGGCCACGCCTACCACTGTCACGGGTGAGAGTGGCGTAAAGATGACGGGGCCGTATGATTACGTTGAGCCGAGCTATTGGTACGTGGGAACCCACTATGGCGGCGCAGTCGGATTCAATACTGAAACCAGCCCCGGACCGGCCATTCCGTCGCTGGCAAGCCGGAAGAAATTTCTTCCCGACCCCGAGGCGTGGCCGCCATCAGCCAACTGGACCTACCACAATGGCGGTGGCGAATTCACCAACCTGAAAGTATTTGGCGACGCCATGGAGGCAATTTACGCAAAGCCCAATTCGGCTGCCGACTTTGAGCGCATGGCGCAAACCATGGAGTACGACTCGGAACGCGCCATGTTTGAGGCGTATTCGAAAAACAAGTACACATCGACAGGCGTTATCCAGTGGATGCTGAACAACGCGTGGCCTTCGATGATCTGGCATCTCTACGATTACAATCTTGACGCCGGAGGCGGATACTTCGGAGCCAAAAAGGCGTGCGAACCGCTGCACATTCAATACTCATACGACGATCGCTCAATTGTGGTGGTGAACAGCACCTACAAGCCCGCCACAGGGCTCGTTGCCTCGGTTATCGTACGCGGCCTCAAATGGAATGAGTTGTTCCGTTCCGAGAGCACCGTCAACGCACAGGCCGACAGCGCGCAGCGCGCATTCGAAATTCCCGACCGACTCTTCTCGAGCGCCGAGAGGATCTTCTTTATCGATCTCACTCTGAAGGATTCGTCGGGGCGGCTGTTGAGCAGAAACTTCTATTGGGTGCCTGGCACGCTGACAACGTTTGATTGGGAAAGAACCGAGTACACTCATACTCCGGCAGAACGATATGAGGATTTAACGGCACTGACCAGCCTGCCGGCAGCCACCGTCGCTGCCCGTGCTGAGGTCGCCAATACGCCGAATGGCCGCAGAATCACACTGCATCTCGAGAACACCGCATCAGGACTTGCGTTCCAGGTGAATGCAGCGGTGCGGACCGCGAAAGGCGATCTGGTTGCGCCGGTCTTCTGGTCAGACAACTGGATTGAGCTGGGACCCGGAGAACAAGAAGCGCTCACCGCGCTTCTGCCCGACGACGCCCCGGCCTCGCCGGTAGTGAACATTGAGGGCTGGAATGTGGCTGCGATAAGCGTTACGCCAACCGCGGCGAATGCCCGTTAGTTTCCCGCGTGCAGTTTGCCGAATTAATTGCTGGTCTCATCGAAACGATGGCGGCCTGTCTCCCTTGGCGGTTCCGCGCTGAGTATCCGGTTGCGGCTGGTTGCTGAACACCAGGCGGTTTTCGCCTGCATGCAGCTTGGCCAGCGGCAGCCAGTCGCTCGGATAACTTGCGCCGTTCAGCGTCACATTGTGAACGTAGACGCCTTCGCCTTTGCGGTCGATAACCAGAGTTCGATTACCCGCGAGTCTAAGCGTCGCCTTGTCGAACAACGGCGTGCCCAACACCACGCCGGCTACGCCCGGCTCCGCTGGATACATTCCAAGCGCATCCCAGACATACACACCCGATGTCGCTCCAAGATCGTCATTGCCGGGTATTCCATCGGGCGCAGCCTTGAACGTTTCGTTGCCGATGCGCGTCACCACTTCCTGCGTCTTCCATGGCTGGCCCGCAAAAACGTAAACGTACGGAACAACAAAATCCGGTTCGTTTTCGATGTTGTAGCAGGGCTCGGCCCAGCAGCGAAGTTTCTTGAAGAATCTGTCGAGCCGAGGAATCACCACGTCTGGTCCGCCCATCGCGGTAAACAACGCAGGGTAGTCAAAGGGAATCATGAAGCTGTACTGCCAAGTATTCCCTTCCTCGAATCCCTGCTGATCGATCGCATCTGGATTATTATGACGCCTGGGCATCGACGTTTCAGGATCGAATCCTACCAGCCAACTGCCATCGCTCAACCGAGGGCGAATCCACTTCGTATCGGGATCCACCAGATTTTTCCATCCCTGCGACAATTGCAGAAAGCGGTTGGCCTCGCCGGTATGCCCCAATGCGCGGGCGAACTGCGCGGCTGCAAAGTCGTCGCTGTCGTACTCAAGCGTGCGCGATGCCGAGATGTCGTCCTTTTCGGCAGGTACATATCCAAGAGTGATATAGTCCGCAAGGAATGGGCGCTCCTTGTTGTCGTTTGTCTCCGTCGCTGCACGCACCATGTACTTCAGAGCCGTCTGCGTATCAAAACTCTGCGCGCCGAACGCATAGGAAGACGCGATAACGGCTGCGGGAGAGTCGCCGCCCATCACATAGGTAACGTCGTTGGCCGCTTCCCAGCGTGGCAGCTGCCCGCCCTGCTCCGCATCGTTGACCAGCGATTGCAGCATGTCGCTCTGACGCTGCGGCTCAAACAGCGCCTGCAACTGCACGGTGTTGCGATAAATATCCCAATCAGAGAAATTCGCGTATTGCGCCTTTTGATTTCCCGCAACGTTGTGCACCTGCTTGTCGAACCCCATGTAACGTCCGTCGGCATCGCTGAAGGTAGTGGGCGAAAGAAACGAGTGATAAGCACCGGTGTAGAATTTCGTCCGCTGCTCTTCGCTTCCTCCCTCTACTCGAAAACGGCCAAGCAGCTGCGACCACGCCTGTCGTGCCTTTGCGCGCACTCCTTCAAAATCCCACCCAGCAATGTCGTGATCGAGATTTTTGTGCGCCCCAGCTGCGTCGACGAATGAAACAGCGGCTTTCAGTTCGATTTGGCGTTGGTCCCCGAAGTCGAGCCACACCCCTGAATGTTTGCCTCTTGCTTCTTTTCCGCTGCCGGTAACTGAGCCGTCTTGCCAAAGCACTGCATTCTTGAATGGCTTATTGAATTTGCCGGCACCGTAAATGGTGTAGTGTGAATTGGTGCCGCAAAAATGTCCTGCGCGGGAGTACGTTTCGTAGCTGTCTCGTCGGCTGAGCGTGATGCCGTTGCCATCTTCAACCGCGCCAGGCTGCGCAGAAGCGGTCTCTCTTATGTTTGCGCTCGATCCGGCGTTGACGAGCAACCGTGCCGGCACTCCTGCCGGAAAAGTGAACCGCGCGATGCCCGCACGCTCTGTAACAGTAATTTCTACCTTCACGCCATTCGCCAGCGTTACGGCGTAATAGCCTGGATGGGTCTCCTCCTGCGCATGATCGAATGCGACGGCATATTGCGTAATGTCGGCTCCGGGGCTGGCCACAAGTTCGCCGGCAATAGGAAGCACCGCAAAGTCGCCGTAAAGCGGGCAACCCGCTCCGCTGATGTGCGTCAGACTGAAGCCGAGAATCGACTTTTCGGCCGCAATACCGGGATGCGCCGCTTGCGAATACTCATACCAGGCGCTGGTGTTGGTGTCGGGACTCCACTGAATCATGCCGAAGGGAAGCGTTGCTCCCGGAAAAGTGTTTCCTCCGCCGGCAGTGCCGATAAGTGTGTTGACTGAATCGTAAGGGCTCTTCGCCGTCTGCGCACCCATCAGAGCGGCGACCATCATCACCCCAACCAGGGCGCCCGCTCGCATCAACTTTCCGGAACTCATGAATTCTCCCTTTCCCGATACAGCTATCTTATGTTCCCCGCGTACCGCGGAACGACTGCTCAATTCACCGTGAGCGTAAGTGTGCCGGTCTGCTGCAGGCTACCTGAGGTTGCCGTCACAGTCACCGTTGCCTGCACTGGTTGAATCTGCTGACTCGTTGAGGATCCACCTCCACAGCCTGAAGCCGGTGCGAACCCGGCAAACGTCAACACCACGAATAGCACAGCCCCAATAAAACTTCTTCTCTTCAAACCCAGCAAGAACATGGTTGCGGCTAACGCCGCTTCAGGTATGATTGGTGCGGAGCGGCGCTCGATTGCACCGACGCTTGAACTGGCCGCGACCGTCAATTGCGTCGAAGACGCACCGCCCGATGGCGTAACTTGCTGCGGATTGAAAGTGCACGAAGCGCCCGACGGAAGCCCCGAACAAGCGAAACTAACGGCGGAATTAAATCCGTTTGCCGGCGTGACGGTGACTGTTACATTTCCCTGGCTGCCCGACTGGATGATGAGCGATGCCGGGGAGATGCCCATGGTGAAGCTCGGCGGAGGCAGATTGATGGTGAAGGCAGCCGAGCCGACACTGCTGTTTGTATCGCCCGAGGCCGCAGCGATGGCCTGGATGGTTTCAGTGGTGGATACGTTGATGGAATTGGAATATTGCGTTGAGCTCGTAGTCGGCGCGCTTCCGTCCGTCGTGTAGTAAATTAATGCGTTCGAAGTCGTATCGCGTATGGTTACCGTCTGCGCCGAAGTGAACGTTCCGCCGTTGGGATTGAATGTTGGAGTCATCGTCTGCGGTTGCGTCACATGAATGGTATAGGTCGCCGAGCTCACGCTGCTGAGCGAGTAACCACTGGCGGCAACAAGGGCGTTAATGGTCTCCGATCCTGACGAGACGGCAATTGCACCGCCATACAAATAGGAATTAGTGGTGGGCGTGCTTCCGTCAATCGTGTAGTAGATTGTGGCATTCGGAGCTGAGTTACTCAATGTAACTGCCTGTGCGGACGTGTAAGTTCCGGCGACAGGAGAAAATGCGGGAGCCGATGCCTGCGGATCGTTGGCGTTGTATTGAACGTAGTAGAAGCTATTGCCGCTGAAGCCAACATAGACCATGCCAAACATGTCCCAGCTTGCCGCCATGTCGTAGGGAATGTCGAAGATACCGTAGGGGTAATAAGAAACCCTGTTAAAGGTAGTTCCTCCATCTATCGATTGAAAGATACCCCACTTAGGATCGCCCGCCAACAGTCCGTAGACATAGATCGCCGGATAACTTTGCCCCGGCGCGGCCTTCCCCAAAGCTACTTGCCATGCATAAGTAAAGGCGGAGCTTTTAGTAAACGAGTTACCCGCATCCGTAGTGTGGAAGAGTCCGTGACTATGGGCTCCACTCCAGCCATCCACAAGCCACATATCGCCTGAGACATTTGGATTCGCAGCCATTCGTCCCCAATGCGTATATGCAGGAATCTGGCTGGTCCCCGCAGTCTCTGCCCAGGTAACTCCTCCATCCGTACTCTTCCAGAACCCGCCATTGCTTGATGTGCTGCCGTAGGTCGTCTTCAGGTAAAAGGTCCCCGGCGTGATTGGATCGGCGATGAGCTGGTGCTCAGCGAGGACATAAATCCAGTCGCCCATCTGGGCAGGAAGAAACGTATAGCTCGAATTTGTCCCACACTCAGTGGCCGTGGAGGCGCCTGAGATGTTGTTGAAGGACTGCGTCTGAGTCCAGGTTGCGCCGCCGTC
>JASHVU010000453.1 GCA_030044455.1 Acidobacteriaceae bacterium
GAAGGGTCTGGCCGCAGCGGCCATCGAGGAAAAAGAACTTCTACAGACCCGCGGCTGGTAAGGACTAGCCGTCCAGGCATACGCTCGCTGTTCGCTCGCACAAGCGTTGTTGCTCTCCATCCTTGCGCCAGGAAAAGCGCAAGAGTGGAGTATCCGGTTGTTTTTTTCACCATGTGAGCTTGTGAGGACTCGATCACTAAATCTGCAGTCGGCCACTCTGTCCAATGGTAGTCTGCTTTCCATGAGGCTACCTTTCACCATCTGGCTTCTCTTCACTACTATCCATGCAGCACTACCGCAGCGGAGCATTGACCGGTGTGCACAAGACGGAGCCTATTTTTATGCCATGAACGATGATCCTGCCCAGCCTGTGCAGGTCGAGCGGGATGGAGTAGCAATCCGGATTGAGCGCCCTGATTCCCACAGCGCAGATGCTACAGTCAGCTTTTCGAGAGAGAATCACGTCCTAATTCAGAAACAGAAGGACTTCGAAGCTGCACAGGGTTGGCTGGTGGTTTCACCGAGCGGGGCGTTCGCTACAACATGGAACGTTAATGCCTCCAGCGCCGAAACGCAGCTTTTCCGCATGACATCTAGCGGAATCATTGAGGACATGGAGCTGATTCCATTAGCCGAGAAAACGTTCGCGATCGACGCCAAACGCATCTGCATGACTCCTGGGGTAAATACTACGGCTATCAAGTGGATAGATGATGATCACTTGCTACTTTCGATTAATGCTTGGTCGTCAGGCTTCTGCTATTCAAACTTCACTGAAGGTTTTATTCTTTCGCTGTCTAAGCGAGACATCGATAGAAAACTATCGGAAAGGGAACTCATCAACTTACCTGTGGTTTGCACTTGGAACCTTGTTCCAGTCGAGCGACATTGACGAAATAGCCGGGCTCGTTCCACGCTCCGAAGGCTGCTGTCCTAAGGACACGTTGTGCCCATCGCGAAAACGCACTGAGCGGGTAAAATTGTCTCTAGCGGCGTAATTTGCCGATGAAACTACCATCGCCCCCAGCCGGACGCGGAGCACCAACATTGACAAAACTGAAAAAGAAACAGGAGTCTCCCAAGGACGTGTTGCTTGACCCAAAGGGTCCGTATCTGGGCGATGATTTTCTTGCGCTTTGCGGAGAGCGAAATCGGCGTTTTGTGGAGCGGCTTCGCGCCGAGGAAGAGGCTGTACGCCAAGGGGAAGCCCAGCGCCGTTACAGGGCGGAGCACCCTCGCATCGGCGTCCTTGCCCTTCAGGGCGACTATGCTGCCCACGCTTCCGCTCTTGAGGAATCCGGCGCGATTGCTTCCGAAATTCGCAACCCCGACCAACTTAATGGCGTCGACGCACTTATCCTGCCCGGCGGCGAATCCACCACCATGCTCAAGTTCCTCGAGAAGCTCCGCTTCTTTAACTCTTTGGAGGAATTCTGCGAAAGAAAACCTGTCTTCGGCACCTGCGCCGGCGCGATTTTGCTGGCCCGCGAAGTTCTCAACCCGCCACAACGCTCCTTAGGGCTGCTGGATGCGATCATCGAACGCAACGCATACGGCCGCCAGATTAACTCCACCATCCTGGAGGCCGAAACCAAACTACCCGGCGGGCCTCTCGAGATGGTCTTTATCCGTGCTCCGAGAATCGTCAAGATCGGACCTGAAGTCGAAGCACTTGCTTTTCGCGACGGCTTTCCGACTCTCGTTCGCCAGGGTTCGATCATGGCGGCCACTTTTCATCCTGAGCTCTCGTCAAACCGCCGCGTCCATCAACTCTTCGTCGACCAAGTCAAAGCGGCAGCATCAAAACTCCGATGATATTGGGGGGCTCGGCTGAAGCCCTACCCCTGCAGCAACTTCCTGCCCTCACGTACCGCTTCTGCTCTATGCATCCCACAATCCGGAAGCCGAAACAGGCCTCTCTTATGTTTCCGGATGCGTCCAACCAAAAGTAAGAGTACCTTCTTGATTAGGGCCTGCTCCCAACAGGCTCGAGAGGTCGAAATGCCGTCGATCTTCACTCCCCTCCCCGCGGAAGTCGATCGGAAATCCCCCGGTACCGGCGGCAAACCGCCTGTTGACAGGCGTCCAACCGGTGGAGGCGGTGGAGGCGGCGACGACGATTGGCGAAACCCCAGGCGCGGTCCGCGCGAAGTGCTCTACAAAATAAGAGCCTTTGTCTTCTGCGCCTTGGCCGGCGACATGATGTTCTTTGTCGCCCTGGTTACGCTTTTCTACGCGCGCCAGGCCGGCACTCATCTCGATCCCGCGCTTATGCGCCAGGTGGGTGACTGGAAACCGGTACTGCTACCACCCATCCTCTTCCTCAACACGGCGACGCTGCTTTTGAGCAGCCTCACCATGGAAGTGGCGCGGCGGCATATCTTTCGCGAGATCGACGTTCTCGAAGAGTGGCTCGGCCTGGGCAGCCCCGCACTCCGTCGCACACTTCCCTGGATCGGCGCCACGCTTGTCCTCGGCTCGCTGTTTCTGGCCGGCCAGTGGGTCGCATGGAAACAATTAACGGCGCAGGGATTCGCATTCGATCGCTGGTCGACGCCCTCCAGTTACTTCTTCTACCTGGTTACAGGTCTCCACGCCGCCCACCTCGTCGCCGGCGTCCTGGCCCTCGTCTTCTGCCTGACCGCGCTCAGCAGGCTGCGGAGGGTTGAGGCCAGGCAAATTGCCGTCGACGCCACAGCCTGGTTCTGGCACACGATGGGCCTCGCCTGGCTGGTTCTTTTTGCGGTGCTTGTTTTCGGCCAGTAAGCTCCAGGTTGGGACTGTCGCGCGAACAACTGGACCCCCGTGCGCAGCCGCGCTCCTTCGCTTGCATGCCGCGATTTGAATCAAGGTTTGAGGGTTTTAATTTTGTTCGAGTCCATAAACCCATGCAGCCAGACATGCCACCGTTCGCCCAGAGTCGGCATTGGAGAGCAGGCAAAATAAATCTTGCGGTTGATTGCCATCAGCATTTCGACAGCTTGCAACGGTGCGTCGTTGCGAGTGAATGTACCGCCCTCATGGATGTATTCGTCGACCAGGTAGTCAATGGCGTGTCCCAGCTTCTCAATGGCGCGGCCGGCTTCTGGGGTGATGCGACGACGGCGATTCGACTGCTCTCGTGCAATGGCTGCAACGTGTGCCTTTTCTTCAATCACCGGAAATACAGTCGTCGGGGATGTCACCATGGTTTTGGTCCTCACCGTCTCTTTCGGCCCTTCGCGCAGTGTTTTCAGATGACGAACGTACCGGGGGTGGTTTCCCGTCAGCACATCGCGATTATGGCTTGATTTTGATCAGCGCCAAGTGACGTCGCTCACGTCTCCTCGCGCGGAGATCGCCCTTTCCATTGCTGGCTGGCTTCAACACATTCATGCATCTCCACTTCCATATGATTCTTAGAACCCTGAGCGGTTCCTCACATCTAAAAACAGTGTTGGGCTTTCCTCATCTCATCCCGCCTTGACGGGACGAGGCTGAAAACCTAAGCTCAAGCTAGGGCTGCCGGTGCCTGATCTTCCAGTTTTTGCCCGACCGGCGGGTGTACTTTTCTCGATTTTTGGGGACCAGCTGTGACCATTCCCTATTACTGGCAGTATTTGCCGCTTCTCATGCAGGTTTTGGCCGCGATCCTGCTCGGCGCCTTCATGGTGGTTGCGTCATGGTTGATTGGCCGGCATCGCAATAATGCCGTCAAGCTCGACGCCTACGAATGCGGCATTCAGGCTGTCGGAGACGCACGCGGACGCTTCAGCGTCCGCTTCTACATGGTTGCCGTTCTCTTCATCCTCTTCGACGTTGAAGCGGTCTTCATGATGCCTTGGGCAGTGATCTATCGCAAGCTGCCGGCAATCACCGGCCACAAGCTCTTCGGCTTCTGGGAGATGGTTGTCTATCTTGGCTTTGTTGCCGTCGGTCTCTTCTACATTGTGCGCAAGGGCGTACTCGATTGGAGTTCGGACAAGGCAGACCTCTGAACCGGCTTTTGAATCGCCGCATCAAACCCTGCTGTTCTCTGATTTTGAGTGCAGGCCAATCAAGGGCTTACGAATCAAATAATCTCCGCGCCAGGACGCGGGCAGCTAGTTTGAAAGGGCGGGCACAGAGAATGACCTCATCACCAGCTCTCATTGGCAGGCATGCTGTGCTCGAAGCGCTTCCTGATCACCCTGCCATCAAGGCCATCCTCGCATGGAACAACCCGGCCCTCACCGACGCCAAATTCGAATTCGACGAACTTACCCTCACCGTTCCTCGCGAACAGATTCGCGCCGCCGCTGAAACTCTGCGCCAGGCCGGCTACAACTTCTTTGAAGATATGACTGCGGTCGACTGGTTCCCAACTACGCCTCGTTTCCAGCTGAGTTACCATCTCCTCTCCCACGCCTTCAAGGAACGCATTCGCCTGCGCACACTGGTCGACGAGGCCGATGCGGCCATTGACTCCATCACCACCATCTGGCCCGCGGCAAACTATTATGAGCGCGAAGTCTTCGACCTCTTCGGCATCCACTTCGACAGCCATCCCGACCTGCGCCGCATCATGATGCCCGACGATTGGAAGGGACACCCGCTGCGCAAGGACTACCCGGTGGAGGGCTATCGTTGATGGCGACCGCCGCTGAAACTCCCGAAATCACCAGCCTGGGCAGCCAGCACATGGTGTTAAACATGGGGCCGCAACATCCGGCCACGCACGGCGTGCTTCGCCTGGTGGTCGAGATCGACGGCGAAATCATCGTCAAAGTCCGCCCGGAGATCGGCTACCTGCACACCGGCATTGAAAAAACTTGCGAGGCCAAGTTTTACCAGCAGGTCATTCCCATGACCGACCGGATCAATTACCTCGATCCGCTTTCGAATAACCTTTGTTACTGCCTCGCCGTCGAGAAACTGCTTGGCCTCGATATTCCTGAGCGCGCGCAATGGATCCGCGTGTTGCTTACCGAGCTCAGCCGCCTGAACTCGCACCTTATCTGGCTGGGCACGCACGCCATGGACATCGGCGCGCTCACTGTCTTTCTCTACACCTTCCGCGAACGCGAAGAGATTCTGCGCCTGTTTGAGGCTGTGGCCGGTCAGCGCATGATGACCAGCTACTTCCGCATCGGCGGCCTTTCCATGGAGCCGCCCCTCGACTATTTCGACCGCGTGCAGGCATTCATCAAGACTTTCCCTGAGAAGATCGACGAATACTCGAATCTGCTCACCGGGAACCCCATCTTCATTAACCGGCTTAAAGGCGTCGGTTATCTTTCACCCGAAGATGCTATCGCACTCGGCGTCACCGGCCCTCCGCTGCGTGCCTCGGGCGTCGACATCGATCTTCGCCGCGACATGCCCTACTCGGGTTACGACAAATTCAACTTCGACGTACCCATCTCGCATGGCTGTGATACCTGGGCGCGGTATGAGGTCCGGCTTATCGAAATGCGCGAGAGCACGAAGATCATCCAGCAGGCGCTCGACGGCATGCCCGGCGGGCCTGTGAAGGCCGATGCTCCCAAGATCGTTTTGCCTGACCGTGAAAAAATGAAGACACAGATGGAGGCGCTGATCCATCACTTCAAGATCGTTACCGAGGGTTTTGCCGTCCCCGCGGGCGAGGTTTACCAGGGAATGGAATGCGGGCACGGCCAGATGGGCTATTACGTGGTTTCAGACGGAACGGCGAAACCGTATCGCGTACACATGCGTTATCCCTCATTTGCCACGTTGCAGGCGCTGGAGACCATGTGCAAAGGCCGGCTGATCGCCGACCTGGTTGCAGTGATCGGATCGATCGATATTGTGCTGGGAGAGATTGATCGATGATCGCGGCGAGCTGGCCACCTGATTTTTCGCCCTGCGATGCGGCTCTCTCGACTTGGGCAAGCAAGCATGACTTGAACATCATTAGGGACTGGCAGGGAGATTCAGACGTTACCCGAACGGTATGGATGGATCAGATGCAAGTCCAAATCTGGCTGGATTCCATCGGCACAGAGAGATTTGTGAACGTGAATGCCGCGCAAAGGAGCAACCTGATTCAATCTGGACGGGACTATTCAATCAAGTTTAAGGTGCCCCTTCCGCGACTTGGAGAAGCTCTTGAAGTCGTTTGGAAAATCGTGCAGGAATGGAATTGACGACTTCGATCTTGAGGCATGACGTGTGCGCCATAGGCGCAATCGATGTTAGCCCCGCGCTTCAGCGTGGGGTAAAAGCGCAGTAGCGGGCCCAGCCCCATAGGGGCGGCGCAGTTTTGAAAGGGCACGGCTTTAGCCGTGCCGCAAAGGCAGCAATCCATGTGAGGGCTTTAGCCCCTGAAGGAATCGGAACTTGCCACAGGCCGGCCAATGCGCAACGCTCGTCTCAGCAAACGAAGAGCCTCTCTACGCCGAGCTCTGGCTCTCACTCGCTTCGCTGCTTCGCAGTTACACCGCTGTGCACGGCCTCCACGAGGGAATTCAAGCAGAGATCGAATTTGATGAGCATCGCATCAGGGCTAGGAACCGGAGCCGCTGGCTGCAACTTGATCGCAACAACAACACTGTCACCTGGACGCGAGAAAATGGATCTAGCGGGGTGCTGGAATTGACCGATCACGGCCGGCTTCGCAACCTTGAAGGTGAACACGATATGGATATGGCCGCGGAAGCGTGGGCGCGGGAGATCATGCTCGACCCTTCACCAAAAATGGAACGGAAAGGATAGCCATGAACCCTGAATCCATGTCGATCTTTTCGCCCCAGCTGGCCGCGCGCTTTGACGCGCTGGTTCAAAAGTATCCCGTGAAGCGCTCGGCTCTGATTCCCATGCTGCTCTACGCGCAGGACGAGATTGGCTACCTCTCTGATGCAGTGATCGCCGAAGTCGCCAACCGCATCGGCATCACCGAACTCGAAGTGCGCAACGTGGCCACCTACTACTCCATGCTTCGCTTCAAGCCCGCCGGCAAATACAACATCCAGGTCTGCACCAACATCAGCTGCATGCTGCGCGGCGCCTACGAAGTCTTCGAGCGCTTCCAGGAAGAGCTCGGCATCGGCGAAAAAGGCACCACGCCTGACGGCGTCTTCTCTCTCGAAGAAGTTGAGTGCATCGGCGCGTGCTGTTGGGCGCCGGCCATTCAGATCAATTACGAATTTCACGACGAGCTCTCGCCCGACCACGTGCCGGGCATTCTCTCCGGCTATCGGGGTAAAGCCCGTGCGGAAGGGAGTCACTGATGCCGCGCCTGGTTTCCCATCCCGACGAGGTCAAGATCATCTCGCGCCGCTTTGGCATGGGCGCGGAAAAGATCGATCGTTACGTCGAACTCGGCGGCTACGAAGCTGCGAAGAAATGCCTCGCTCAGGGACCCGAGTGGATCATCGCCGAGATGAAAACCAGCGGCCTGCGCGGCCGTGGCGGCGCGGGCTTCCCGACCGGAATGAAATGGTCGTTCGTTCCCAAGCAGTCGGCCAAGCCCAAATATGTTCTGGTAAACGGTGACGAGAGCGAGCCCGGCACCTGCAAAGATCACCTCATCTTCCTGCACGATCCACACGCCGTCATCGAAGGCACCATCATCGCCGGCCTCGCCATTGGCGCAAAGGTCGGCTTCATTTATCTGCGCGGCGAATATCGTTACCTGATCGAAATCGTTGAAAAGGCCGTAGCCGATGCCTACGAACGCGGGTTTCTGGGCAAGAACATCTTCGGGTCCGACACCGAGTTTGAAGTCATTACGCAGACCGGCGCGGGGGCTTACGAAGTGGGCGAAGAATCGGCCCTGATGGAGTCGCTCGAAGGCAAGCGCGGCGTTCCTCGCATCAAGCCGCCCTTCCCTGCTGTGGTGGGGTTGTACGGCGGGCCGACCGTGATCAACAACGCGGAGACCATCGCTTCGGTGCCGCACATTATCGACATGGGCGGTGCAGCTTATTGCGGGGTTGGCTCGCCGCGCAACGGCGGCACGCGCCTGTTTGGCCTGAGCGGCCACGTTGAGCGCCCCGGCGTTTATGAACTGCCCATGGGCTACAACCTCAAGAAGATGATTTATGAAGTGGGCGGCGGAGTGCGCGGCGGACGCAAACTCAAAGCCGTGGTTCCGGGCGGCTCATCTACCCCGGTGCTGTTGCCGGAAGAAATCGAAAACCTCGGCATGGATTTCGACCAGGTGGGCAAGGCCGGCTCTATGCTTGGCTCGGGCGGCGTCGTGGTGATCGACGACCAGACCTGCATTGTGGAATTCGCGCTGCGCACCATCAGCTTTTACCAGCATGAGAGCTGCGGCTGGTGCATCCCATGCCGCGAGGGAACGGATTGGCTCAAGAAATCTCTCACTCGCTTCCATGCCGGATTTGGCGCGGCCAGCGACATCGACAACATTCAGTACCTCGCTGAGAACATGCTGGGCCGCACCTTCTGCCCGCTGGGCGACGCAGCCGCGATGCCGACGATCGGGTTTGTCAAAAAGTTTCGCAAGGAGTTCGAAGATCATTTGAACGGCAAGCCCTGCCCGTTTGCGAAGCACGGCGCGCCACAGTTGACGGTTGTATAGGGGCGAGAGTGAAAGTGCAAGGTCGGATCAGAATTATCGAACGAACAGGAGGCCTGGATGCGTAACGTGATCAATCTCGCGTATCTAGGACTGTATGTCTGTGCCACTCTGATCCAATATGCTCATCCACCAGCCGTAAGTCAGATTCCTTACGCATTCGTGTGGGCCATCGCCGCCTTTACTTATCCGCTAGTTCTTGCATTCGGAGTTTCTGGCGCCGGTTTTTGGAAGGGCATGCTGACCATCTTGTTCATTCCTGTGATTGCGCAGGCGTTAGAATGCTTCCTTTATCTCTGGAGGACAGACGGTTTCCAGCACGGAGATTCTGACACTGTCGTTTTTCTGGCGTTTTACTTAATCGCCCCATTGACCGCTCCGATTATCTGGTACCCACTGGGATATTTGGTATCGCGGCTGGTGGTTCGGAAGAACTCACCCCGGGTGTTCGGATTGGGAAAATCGTAAGGG
>JASHVU010000454.1 GCA_030044455.1 Acidobacteriaceae bacterium
GTGCCCTCGGCGGGTGCATCCCTTGAGCGGTTTGCCTGCATATCCCAGGGCATCGCCTTTAACGTGGACGGACAAGGCGACGGAACCTGCAACCTGCGGATTAACGATTCAGGAAAGACGCCCGAAGGCTCCGGCACGCTCTCCGAGAACTCCAGCGGCGTGCCCAGCGGCGGCAACGTCGTTGTCTACAAACTGCATCCGATACCCTACGCATAAGCGAAGATTGCGATGCAATCGCGGCGGAAAGGACACCCGCTTCTTGACCTCATCCCCACTTGACCTGTATTTCTCGCCGGCCGCACGCGTGGCATACCCTTCCCTCTCTATCCGCTACCCCCGGCCCCTGCCAAAAGTCTCAAAGTCTATTGTTTTCATCGCGATAGAAGGTGGACTTGGTCACCAGGTCTATTGTTTTCAGGCAGATAGGATCTGCTGGTCTGCCGAACTGCGGCCGGAAAAGCTCCTTACCTTTTTCAGGATAGAGCAATGAGGGGAAATAACCGGCAAAGTGGGTGGAGGTGCAAGTATCTTTTGATTGAGAGCGATAGAGGAGGAAGACGGCAGGCTGGGTATTGACCGCGGCATGATCGCAAGCGGCTGGTGAGAAATGCAGGTTAACGTCGAAACACTCGACTCCCCGCGCTCCTGCCCGCCGCTTCACAGGCCTCAGCGAATATTGAAACTGTAAACCACGCTGTAGCTGAACATCGGATAGACATCGAATTTGCCCAGGTCTTTACGCCACTTCACGAGCTGGGCCTGCAGCGAGGAATTGAATTGCTGCGCAACGGGATTCGTCTTATCGCCGATGTTGGCGCAATTCTTCTCGGCCGCGTCCGTGCAAACCCACCCGCTCGCGGTCACATTCGCCGTAGGCGCGCCCATAAACACTACTCCGAACTCCGAAGGAAACGACCAGTGCCTCTCCGACCGCGGGATAAACTTCCCAAACCCTCCTGCCGCCGTAAACGCGATGGGACGCGGATGCAGTCCCAGAATGCCCGTTCCCGTCAGCGGTGTCACGCCCGTGGCGGCGCCCGATGAGGCTCCGTAAAACGTCTGCCCGTCGATCGAAAAACTTGTCCCGCCCTGAACCACCGCGTTCGCTGTCAGCTGGTTGCCGTTATAAAACATCACGCCCGGACTCAGCCGCCACACGCTGTTGTATGGATACCAATCGAGCGATGCCGCCATCGATGCCAGGTGAATGTTCGCCGTTGTCCGAAAACCTTCTACTTCGAAGTTCGGACTGGTGTAGCTGAAGAAGTTCCCCATCAGCCGCACGTCAAAGTAATCGGAAAGAACGGTAGTTCCGTTGATTCCAATCCCCAGCGGCGAAACGTTGGCCCCAATCCCAATTCGGGAGAAAGGCGCCTGGTGCGAAGTGCCAGCGGGAGCGGTGTCCCATTTTTCTTTTGCCCCGCCACCCGCCTCATTGCCGTAACCCGGCTCCGCCACCAAAGCTCCACCCGCCACCGAACCTAGCTCCGCGGCAGCCGGGGCCACGTATCTCAGTCCAGGCGCGCAAGCATCTATCATCAAACTCGAACTCTCAGCGCAGGATTGGGCGCACGCATAGGTGCGCCCGGTTATTGCGCACACACCCACTGCACTCAGGATCGTCACAAATCGGAACCACGCGGACATTGCATTTCTTCTCACAGCGGAAGCCCTGATAGAGCATTGATCGGGATTGTTCGCCGATTCGCACTTACCAGCTGTGGGGCCGTGCCATTGGATGTCGGTTCTGCCGATAATCTTTTTCACGGCCCTCATCGGCCGAATATACCCAATAGGCCGAGCGTAGCCGCCTGTTGGACGCGCCAATGTGATTTGAATCACTCCGAGTGCAAGCACCAGAATCAAGTGACCGTCTCCAACCCAAAGCAGACAAACGACTTTCTGATACACCAAAAGTCTGCCAAACCGCGGAACGCTTCTAGATTCCCGGCTGGGAATGCCCCAGGTGGTAGCTGACGCCCCCACCGTACATCAGCGCGTCAAGACCCGGGTTGCTGGGCACAACAAAGCCATTGGATTGGTGGAATACCCCAAACCCAGCCCGGAAGTCCATGCGGTCACTGAGGCGGAATTGCAAGCCGATGCTCTGATCCAGACAGAAATTCTCATACGAAGCATCTTGAGAGAACGTCTTTTTGGTATAGCCCGTGATCCCGGCTTTTATCACGTAATAGGGCTTAACGCGTTTGCCGTCCATCCACATCAGGCGCATGCCAATCGGCAAGATTCCCACGCCAGGCACGATTTCGTGGTTGGTGCGCCCTGCGCCTACGGGGTTTCCCCAAATATCGGTTTCAGTCGGCTGGCGAAGAATCAGAACCGGCAGAACCTCCGCTGAATAATCCAGCCGCGCTCCAATAAAACTGCCCCACGAATGGCGGTCGTACTCCACGCCGCCAGTCCCGAGATAACTCCACCAGGAGTTGGCAAAGATATGGAAATGGCCTACCGAATTCAGCCCCTCGAAGATGATTTCGCTCTCCACCGGTGTTCGCGACGAACTCTCTGAGTTCGGCAACACCACCTCTCCCTCCCGTGGCAGCCACACCATCCCCACCGTAAGGCGCCCAAAGTAGTTTGGGATGCCGTCGAGATGATACGGCTGGGAAAAGGGCACCGGTTCGATAGGGTCAAAACCCGAGTGCTGCACTCCGCCTTCAACACGAATCGCCGCGTGGCGTCCAACCGGCGTGTCGACCCCTCCACCCAAAAACGCGGCAAAAGACGCGATCATCCCGGTATTGCCATTCTTGTAGCCGGTCGCGTTGGCTACGTACCAGTTTCCATTCAGCCCACCTTCGCCCGCCAGTGCCTCGGCAAAGAAGCGCTCGCGATGAATCGCCGCCTCGTACTGCCCCCCTCCCAGGATGAAAAAGGCATGCTGCGGAACGCCGGCATTCGTCCCCCGGTACATTGAGTAATCGAGTTTGAAGCGAAGGTGATGCCACGGCTGAAAGGCCGCACCCGCGTTCCAGCCGTTCAAGGCGTTTTGCGATCCCGGCACTCCATTAAAACTGTTGGAGAGCCACGAATACCCGGCATAGATCTGCATGGGGGGCGGAGCCTCTCTCTGCGCACTCGCTCCGGTCGTACAACCCAAAAGCCCAACCAGCATGAAGAATCGAGCCAGGTTCTCTTTTTTTGTCTGACAGTAAGAAAATGATGCGCCTATTTGGGCCATCAACTCTTGCCTCCCGAAAAAGGGGGATTCGGGACAATGTTTGACGATTATCCCATAACCACCGAGCATCTTCACAGAGCGCGGTGCCCGGGGCCTGACTCTTAAGATGCCGGAAAACCGCCTACCCCAACCAGGAGCACGAATCTCAATCTACCCCGATCAGCCATGCACGAGAAATGGGTGCCCCACGTCTCGATAGCACTCTAAATCCAACAAGATCAGAGCGTTACAAATCACGCTCAGATTCTTGTGGCAATTCTGTGCCTAACGCAAAGTGATTTCCAAGTAACAGATCACGCATCAGCGATCCCAGA
>JASHVU010000455.1 GCA_030044455.1 Acidobacteriaceae bacterium
CGCTCGCCCGCGCTCAACACCAATCGGCCGATGCCTCTTCTGCCCTCAATCGCGAGGAAACGCTGCGCACGCGGCTCGAACGCGAGATCGAGGGGCACCGCCAGAAAGCTGCGAAATTCCGCGCCCAGCTCGACGCAGTGAAGAATTCCACGCAGGCCCAGGCGGTTGAGCACGAGGTCGGCTTTGCCACGGTCGAGATTGATCGGCTTGAGAACGACGAGCTGGCCAGCATGGAGCGGTCAGAATTGCTCGAAGTAACGCTGGCGCAGGCTCGCGCACAAGTTGAATCGCAATCCGAGGCGCTCGACAAGACCCGCGTCCGGATTGCCGCGCATCAGCAGGAACTGGCTGCGGAGCTCGCAGCTCTTGGCGCCGAACGAGAAGCAATTCGCCCACTTATTGAGCCCGACTGGCTCGCCCGCTTTGACCGCCTCGTAGCGCTGCGCGGCACCGGCATTGCGCGAGCCGAAAACCAGCAGTGCACCGGCTGCCGAATGGGCGTGCGGCCGCAGACATGGAACCAGCTCCGCGAGGGCCAACTCCTCGCCTGCGACAGTTGCAGCCGGCTTCTCTATTGGGACCCCGCGATGGCTCCTGCACCCAAAGCGCCGCAGCCCGAAGTCGCTCCCGGCACCGGCCAAGCCATCCACCGCCCAGGCCGGGTCGGAGCCTAACGAGCTGGATCATTCGAGCGTCGGCAGAATCATTCGCGCTCATCTTGTCTCTCCCCGCCCCTGCTACCCTTTTCTTAAGCAGTCCGATTCGGCTTTTACTGATCTCTGACTCCTGATCTCTGATCCCTGTCCCCTGACCACTGACCACTGTCTTCCGAGGTTCCCTTTGCGCCGCATCTGCGTTGACATGGACGAAGTGATGGCCGATACCCTGGCCGAGCACCTGCGCCGCTACAACCAGGAGTTCGACGAAGATGTGACAGTCGACGACCTGGTTGGCAAGGGCCTGTGGGAGATTACGCCGGTCGATCGACAGCAGCAGCTTCGCGCCTTTCTTGACGCTGAAGATTTTTTCGAGGTTCTCGAAGTCATTCCCGGCTCGCAGGAGGTACTGAAAGACCTGTCCTCGCGCTTCGAGATCTTCGTTGCCACGCAGGCCATGGCCGTGCCCAACTCCCTGGGCCCCAAGTATCGCTGGCTGCAACGGCACTTTCCCTTCATTCCGCCCACTCACTATGTTTTCTGCGGCAACAAGTCAATTCTGCGCGCCGACTACCTCATCGACGACCAGCCCCGCAACCTGCAGCGTTTCGAGGGTCAGGGACTCCTTTACACCGCGCCGCACAACCTGACCGCCGCCGGATTTGTGCGCGTCGACAACTGGCAGCAGGTGTCGGAGTACTTCGCTCGCATCCCGGCCGAAGGCCCTGAAGACGCCTGATCGCGCCGCATTCCCCACCCTCCGCATTCCTGCATCCAACAGAAAAGACGATCGCTCCTTCGGGCTCCAAGAGTCTCCTTATCGCCCGCAGTCCTGCCGGCCTTTACCGCGATGAAGCCTAATGCCAGCAACCTGATTCCCCTCACCCTTGCCGCGCTTCTCCTTCTGGCTCCCGTCTGCCGCGCATACTCTTTGCTCACTCACGAACAGCTCATCGACCTTACCTGGCAAGACTCCATCGTCCCGCTGCTCCTCAGCCGCTACCCCGGCCTCACTCCCGCCCAGCTTGACCGTGCCCGTTCCTATGCCTACGGCGGCTGCGTCATTCAGGACATCGGCTACTACCCCTTCGGCGATCGAGACTTCTCCAACCTTACCCACTACGTCCGCAGCGGCGACTTCGTCGTCAACCTTTTTCGCAACGCCAAAAATGCCGACCAGCTCGCTTTCGCCATCGGCGCCCTCTCGCATTACATCGGCGACTCCTACGGCCACTCTGAAGCCACCAATCGCGCCGTCCCCGTTGAATTCCCAAATCTCGAGGCCCGCTATGGACCCATCGTCAGCTACGCTGAAGGCCGGCATCAGCACGTCCAGACTGAGTTTGCCTTCGACATTGACCAGGTCGCGCACCATCACCTCGCCCCGCTGCGTTACCTTCGCCACATCGGGCTAAATGTCCCTCGACACCAGCTCAGCCTCGCGTTCTACCAGACTTACGGCCTGCCCGACTTCGCGGCACACCGCTCCCACCGCTTCAAGATCTGGGAATACCGCTTCGCCGTGCGCACCTTCATTCCTCGCATCGCGTACGCCGTAACTTTGCTGCGCCGCAAACACGAGCCCGGCGAGCCGGACACTCCCGAGGCGGTCGAAGTTGAGAGAGAAGCCGCCGCTGCGGCCGCACTCGACAATTGGGACTCCTACCGCAGGGATAAAACCAGCTTTGAAACCCGCATACTCGCCGCTTTGCTCTTCATCCTTCCCAAAGTCGGCCCGCTCTCGCTCGCGAATGTGAAAGGGCCAACCGAGTCGACCGAAGCTGACTATATACACAGCGTTTCCCAATCCACCGCCGCTCTTCGCTTCGTCTTGCGCCGCTTCACCCCGCTCGCTTCCCGGCTTGCGGTAATTCAGGGAGCTGCAATCCTCGAGCAGCCCTTCGGCCCGCGCGACCCGCTTCACCCCTTGCCCAATCGCGATCTCGATACCGGCTACGTGGTTAAGCCCGGCGGCTATCCGCTCACTGACTCCACCTACGCGAGCCTCCTCCATCGACTCGCGCAAAACCCCGCGCAGCCCATCCCGCCCGGCATCAAGCGCGACATCGAAGCCTATTACTCCAACCCTAACGCCCCCATCTCTACGAAGAGACACCCGGCACAATGGGCCGAGGTCCAGACCGATCTCAAAACCCTCGCCACCATCCCCACCAGCAACGAGCCCCAGCCCTACCCCACCTACGACGACAACCCATAGCCGCTCTCCGCGTTCAATGTAGCGTCTCCTCACCGGCTGTCCGGTGGGTCTCCAGACCCACCGAGGATGTCGTTACACCACTAACTTACGTTTCTCGCGCCTGCTGTGAGAAATGTCGTCTATCTCCCG
>JASHVU010000456.1 GCA_030044455.1 Acidobacteriaceae bacterium
TATCCCCAGTGGGTCAGTCTCTTCTTCCTTCAGGGTGCGCATCTCCCTGATCCCGCCAAGCTACTCAAAGGCAGCGGGAACGTCGTCCGATACATCGTCCTCCCTGACCCATCCATGCTCAATAACCCCGCCCTAACCGCCCTCATGAGCGAGGCCGTCGCCCGCGCCCGCGTTCCGTTCGATCCCAACGGTGTGCACCGCCTCATCATCAAGTCCGTCTCCGCGAAGCAGCGTCCCCGCCGCCCCTCGGCAACGAAAAGCGCCAGGCGTAGAACAGGGAAGAAAAGCACCGCTTGATCACAGCGTCCTCTCTGTTGCATCGAACGATGTAACCATTTGCGCCCGGCCGTCGTTAAACAAAAGCCGACGCCTTTTTCCGTGAGCAGCAGCTCCAAGGCGTTTCGAGCGACTGCTAGCGCTTCAGGTAGTTGCGCAATCAGGCGCCCCGCGCTAATGATCCCCGGAGGTTGTCTCATGGAACCTTTTCTTCGTCCTATCGAAAAGCCGCAAGGATTGATCAGCAAACTCGCCTACTTCGGAACCCGAAAGCAGTTCGGCAAAGTGCTAACGCCCGTGAAGGTCGTTTACTCGCGAATGCCGTCCGCGTTCGGTCTCTTTATCTCGAAAATCGCCAGGCTCGACAAAAAGCTTGAACTGCCGGTCGAAGCGCAGATGCTGGTTCGCGAGCGCGTGGCGCGTATCAACATCTGCGAATTCTGCATCGATATCGGCCGGTACTTCGTCATCAAGTCCGGGTTGAACGAAGCCAAGTTCGATGCCATCAACGACTACTCGACGAGTCCATTGTTCAGCGATGCCGAGCGCGCCATGCTCGACTACGTGACCGAACTGACGCGCGACAAGAACGTCAACCCCGCAACCTTCGCTCGCCTCGCCCAACATTACTCCGAGCGCGCCATCTGCGACATTGTCTGGCTGGTGGCCAGCGAACACGTCTACAACATCACCAACATCGGCCTCAATATCCACTCCGATATGCTGTGCGACATCGCAAAAAAGAAAAAATGAGAGGGGCGTCTTCTCAGCGTGGCGCTCCCGCGCTTTCTGCAGTCAAAATCGGCAGCAATTCCGCGGCTGCATTCACCTTTTCACCAGACAGCTCATGCGTCTCGAAGCCGCCTCCACCCGTGACTCGCGAAAGCACCGCCTCAAGCAACGGAGTCACCTTTGCCAGTTGTCTCGCGCGGATCAGCATATCCCAAAGCCACTCAAACCTCTTCCATCCCGCGGCGTAAAAGAAGTGTTTCAACTGGTGTTTCATTGCGCCATGATGCAGCGATGCGCGCGCAACCGCGCCCCAGCGGTAGAACTCCCGATAAGCCCAGTCGTACCCCGCCTTCAACACCTCGGGCTTAAGCAGCGCCGGTTTGTACACCACGTGCCGCGTGTCATACAGGTTCCAATCCCGCGTCACAATGCGCGCCTCGCGCGCCATCTGCTCATGCAGTCGCGTCCCGGGGTATGGAGTTTGAATGTGAAAGGTTGCCGTGGTAATGCCCTGCTCGATGGCCCAATCCACCGTGCGTTTGAAAACATCGTTGCCGTCGTCGTCCATGCCGAACACAAAACTGCCGTTGATCATGATGCCGAGTGAATGCAGCCGGTCGGCTACGGCCTTGTAATCGCGGCCCAGGTTCTGCCGCTTGTTGCTGCGCCGCAGATTCTCAGGCGTCAGCGTCTCAAAGCCGACAAAGATGCTGCGCAGCCCCGCATCCGCCGCGCGCTCAATTAAATCGCCTCGCAGAATCGAGTCCACGGTCGCCGCGCCCTGAAACAAGCGCCGCATGCCCTTCATGCCGCTGAAGAGCGCCTCGGCGAAGCGACGATCGCCCAGCAGATGATCGTCGAGAAAATACAGATGCCGTCCCGGCAGCCGCGCAATTTCAGCCAGCGCATCGTCAACCCGTTGCGTATAAAATCCGCGCCCGCCCTGGAAGAATGCATCTTTGTAGCAGAAGTCGCAGTGCTGCGGACAGCCGCGCGTCACCACAATCGAATTCGGCACCAGGTACCGGTCGCGCCTGATCAGGTCGCGGCGTATCGGCGGCACGCGTTCCAGCGTTCGGCCCGCCGTGGAGGCGTAGACATGCTCCGGCCGCCCGGCGCGGAAATCCTCAAGAAATTTCGGAAAGGTCTGCTCTCCCGGCCCCAGGAAGATCGCGTCGGCGTGTTCGGCGGCCTCTGCCGGCAGCGACGTTACATGCAATCCGCCCAGGCAAACAAATGCGCCCTGGCTGCGATAGTGATCGGCAATCCTGTAGGCACGATACGCATTCGTGATGTACACCTGGATCACAACGAGGTCGGGCGTGTCGTCAAGCGTGAGCCGCTCCACGTGCTCGTCCACAATCCTGGCTTCGTCTTCGGGCGCGAGATACGCGGCCAGCGTCGCCAAACCCAGCGGCGGAAACAGCGAATACTTGATTGGCCTCCAATATGGATCGGTCGCCTCAGTAAGTGCCGGCAAAATGAACTTCACCTTGAGCGGACCCGTCTTGAGCGGGCGAGCAGGTTCGATCAAAATCGCACGCGCGCCACCGGCCAACGTCTCTCCGCCGTTCACTGCAACCTTCCCACCTGTTCCGCAGCGTCAGCCGGAACCGCAGCGGGAACCGCGCCAAACCGCCGTTCCCTGTGTCCGAACTCGCGCACTGCTTCATCAAGATCGGCAGCGCCGAACTCCGGCCACATGCGATCAGTGAAGAAAAACTCGGCGTAGGCGCACTCCCATAGCAGGAAATCCGAGAGCCGCTTTTCTCCACCGGTCCTGATCAGCAGATCCACGTTGCCGCCTTGCGAAGTCATTTCCTCGTCGATCAGGCGGCCAATCACCGCAGGCGCATCGGGTCGAGCCGCGATTGACGTCCCGCCCGCCGCCAGCACCCCCGCCGCCGCGCGCGCGATCGCTTCCCTCGACGAATAGTCAATCGCCACGCGCAGCGTCAGCCGCTCACCGCCGGCCGTCGCCGCTTCGGTGTTTCGAATGGCCCTCTGCAGGACGCCGGGAATGCGGTCGCGCCTGCCGATCGCCTCGAGCCGCACACCCTGATCGCGCAACCGCGCGCATTCGATCCGCAAATAGGCCGCAATCAGCCCCATCAGGCTCCGAACTTCGGCATCCGGCCGTCGCCAGTTGTCTGCTGAAAATGCGTACACTGTCAGCGTGCCGATCTCGAGCTCTGCGGCCCGCTCCACCACACGCCGCACCGCCGCAACTCCAGCGCGATGACCGGCCACGCGCGGCAATCCCCGCCGCGCCGCCCAGCGCCCGTTCCCGTCCATGATGATGGCGACGTGAATCCGCTTCCGCTCCTCATTGGCCATTGCTCCTCCATGGCAACTCTGGCTTTGCAGTACAAAGTAAAATGGCAACATTGAACTTTGCACTGCAAAGTTTTTAGTCAAAAAAATTTACGCCCGTGTCGCCGCCAGACTTGCCACCACTCCCGCCCCGGCACTGTTGTTCGCACCCCTGGCCGCGTCGCGAATCACTTGCTCCAGTGTCTCGAGATACTCGAGGTACCGGGCTCGCCCCGAGGCCGTAATTCTGCAAATAGTCAGCGGCCGGTTGCGGTCGTGCTTCTTCACAATCTCAACCATCTCGTCTTTTTCCAGTACCCTCAGATGCCGGTTCAAATTGCCGTCGGTCAGCGCGCAAAGCTGCTTCAGATCTCCAAACGCCAACCCCCTCGGATTGGTCACCAGCGAAGTGAGAACGCTCAGCCGTGCGCGCTCATGAATCACGCGGTCGAGACCCTCATACGCGAAACGTCCCTCGCAGGCGAAGGGCGCCTCGCTGTCACTTCCGTTCTTGGTCGTCTTAGCGCTCATCGCCGCGCACCTCCTGCTGATATTCCTGGTTGAAATACAGAATGCCCGCCACCAGCAACTGGCCGCCTCCGAAAGGGATGCCCATGGCCCAGGGCGAATACGCGCGGGCATCGCCCAGTGCAACACAGACAAGCCCCGTGACCAGGTACCACAATCCTGCGGCCAGCATCGGACGCGGCAAGAATCGGCACGACGAAAACACGCCCAGGCTGAAGATTACCTGCCACAATCCCGGCAAAACCCATAGCCCAGCCGGCCCTGATCGCATCAACGCCACCGTCAGCAACCCGCCAGCGACGGCTGCCGGCAAAAACTGCTCCACCGCCATGCGGATCATGTCGTCGGCCATGCCTGAATGCACCCGCTGCGCGCGGTTCACCGTCTGCACTGCGATCAGCCCGCACGAAAGTACCGCAGTCGTCATCCATATTGCCAGGTACACCGCAACGTGATTCGCCGCGTCCGGCAACCACATCGCTTGCGCAACCGCCGCCGCTATCGCCAGTAAGGCGGTGAAAGCGAGCGTGGCCGCCCCATAACCCCGAAACTCCGTCGCCCGCGCCATCTGCCGGCGAATGCTCGTGATCTCGCCCAGCGCCCGATCAAGCTCTCTCATACGCAACTCACTTTGCATTGCAAAGTAGATCAAGCCGCCGCTCATGTCAAGAGGAAACAGTGCGCCTCTGTCGATTTACCGTCTAGTACACTGAAAACTGCCCCATTCCGCGGGCATTTGCGCGAGGAAATCCAATGGCCTCCATCATTCATCCGGCAAGTCCCTCCGAGTCGCGCCCCGGGCGCTTCGGCGTCTACGGCGGCCGCTACGTGCCGGAGACGCTGATGGCCGCTCTACTCGATCTCGAGCACGAGTACGAGGCCGCCAAGGCCGACGCCGCCTTCCAGGCTGAGCTCAAGTCGCTCCTCGCCGACTACGCAGGCCGTCCCACCCCCCTCTACTTCGCCAAGCGGCTGACTGAAACCCTGGACGGCGCAAAGATTTACCTCAAGCGCGAAGACCTGCTTCACACCGGTGCGCACAAAATCAACAATTCTCTCGGCCAGGGCCTGCTCGCCCGTCGCATGGGCAAAAAGCGCATCATTGCCGAGACCGGCGCCGGCCAGCACGGCGTGGCCACAGCATCAGCCTGCGCGCTGCTTGGCCTCGAGTGCGTCGTCTACATGGGCGACGTCGACATGGAGCGCCAGGAGCTGAACGTCAAGCGCATGCGCCTGCTGGGGGCCGAGGTTCGCGGAGTCAGCTCCGGGTCACGCACGCTGAAAGACGCCATCAGCGAAGCCATGCGCGACTGGGTCACCAACGTCCGCACCACTTATTACCTGTTGGGCAGCGCGCTCGGCGCGCACCCTTACCCCACCATGGTGCGCGACTTCCACCGCTGCATTGGCCGCGAAATCAAATCTCAGATCCTCGAAAAAGAGGGAAGGCTGCCCCACGCTGTGGTCGCGTGCGTAGGCGGCGGATCGAATGCCATCGGCGCATTTTACGAGTTCATTCCGGAGCGCCAGGTGCGGCTCATAGGCGTTGAGGCGGGCGGACGCGGCACCGCGCTGGGCGAACACGCGGCCCGATTCGAAGGCGGCGCGCCCGGCGTATTGCAGGGCACGTTTTCTTACGTTTTGCAGGACGAAGACGGCCAGATCGCGCTCACCCATTCGGTTTCTGCCGGGCTCGACTACGCTTCCATCGGACCCGAGCACGCCATGCTGCACGACTCCGGCCGCGCCGAATATTTTTCTCGCACCGATGCCGAGGCTCTCGATGCCGTGAAGGTGCTCGCTCGTACTGAGGGCATTTTGCCAGCCCTTGAGAGTGCACACGCGGTGGCTGAGGCCATACGCATGGCGCCGTCGCTCGACTCCCATGAAATACTAGTAGTGAACCTTTCCGGTCGCGGCGATAAGGATATGGGAATCCTTGCCCGCGAGCTGAAACTCTAAGCAAGCAGGTCTTCCACGACTTTAGTCAACCGTCTGTTCTAAAGGCAAACGGCTTTGAAAGGGCACCACTTCAGTGGTGCCATAAGAGTGATGTTTTAAGACACGGCTTTAGCTGCTGAGGGAATTTGCGTTGTCTCAGAGGCTTCAATCGAGGGCTAAAGCCCAACTCAAATGAGACGCTAATCGGCACGGCTGAAGCCGTGCCCTTTCAAGGCACATTTGTTTTCGCATCGAAAAATGCCGATACGCTTCGAACACAAACCGGGCCTGGTCGTCTATCTCACCGCCGGCGATCCGTCGCTGGACGCCTCGCGCGAAATCGCCATTGCGGCCATCGACGCGGGCGCCGACGTAATCGAGCTCGGCGTTCCTTTCAGTGACCCTCTCGGCGATGGCCCCATCATTCAACGTGCCAGTGAGCGCGCCCTCGCCCGCGGCACAAATCTCAAACAAGTTCTTGCCCTCGCCCGCGAAATTCGCGCTGCCCGTCCCGCAGCCGGCCTCATCATCTTCACTTATCTCAATCCGATTCTCCGCTACGGCCTCGCCCGCTTTGCCGACGATGCCAAGGCTGCCGGCGCCGATGGCGTCCTCACCATCGACATGATCGTCGAAGAAGCCGCTGACTACCTCGCCGAGCTGGCCCGCGTCGATCTCGCGCCCGTCTTTCTCGCTGCGCCCACCAGCCCCGACGCGCGCCTCGAGGCCATCGCCACGCACTCAAAGGGATTTGTTTACGCCATCTCCCGCACCGGCATCACTGGCAAGCAGCAGAGCATGACCGGCGATGCGGCCGCACTGGTCGCCCGCATTCGCCATGTTTCGGAACTCGCCGGACTACGCCTTCCGGTGGCCGTGGGTTTCGGCATCAGCAATGCTGAACACTTTGCCCAGGTGGCGGAGTTCGCCGATGCCGCGGTCGTTGGCAGCGCAATCGTCGAGCTGATCGAGCGCATTTCCACCACCGCTGGTCCAGAAAGTGC